>JALXDB010000108.1 GCA_026990615.1 Spirochaetota bacterium | reverse complement strand
GATTATCCGGCCAATAGAGGAATCCTTGCAGAGCTTTTTAGGGGGCCGGACAAATACAGGAATATGTTCTTTTTGATTTTGCCTGCTTTTCTATTTGCAATGGCTTTTATCAAACCGATGAAGGGTTTGTTAGCCTTCAGAATCGGAAGTTACAATCTCTATGTGTCTGATCTGCTTTTTATATTGGCATATATTTTGAGCGGTTGGCAGGTGTTGAAAAATGCAGTTGTCAATGCCTATCACCTTCAGTTTTTTGATGAGAACTTTCTGATGTCTGTTGCAACCGTAGGTGCATTTTTTATAGATGCTGTTCCTGAAGCAGCAGGTGTTATGCTGTTTTACAGGATTGGAGAGTACTTTCAGGATACGGCGGTTAACAGGTCAAGACGTTCAATAAGTCATCTCCTTGCAATTCAGCCACGGTTTGCCAATCTTGTTACCGATAAGGGCGTTGTAAGAACTGAACCTGAAAAGGTTGATATTGGAGATAAAGTACTGGTTAAGCCGGGTGAAAAGATTCCTCTGGATGGAACTGTAATAGATGGAAGCTCCCAGGTGGACAATTCGCCTATAACCGGTGAAAGTGTGCCCCAGACGGTTGAAATCGGGGATAAAGTTTTTGCAGGGAGTATCAATCAATCAGGTGTAATTACTGTGGTTGTCGAGAGAACTTTTGACCAGTCTTCAATATCTAAAATTCTGCATATGGTTGAAAATGCTGTAGAGAAGAAATCAAAAAGTGAAAAGTTTATAACAAGATTTTCCAGATACTATACACCGCTGGTGATGGTTGGAGTTGTACTTATATCAATAATTCCGCCTTTTGTGCTTAAGGCCGGTAGTTTTGATGAATGGTTATACAGGGCTCTGGTTATGCTGGTTATTTCCTGTCCATGCGCCTTTGTGATAAGCATTCCTCTTAGTTACTTTGGAGGTATAGGAAAAGCATCAAGAATTGGTGTTCTTGTTAAAGGTTCAAACTACATGGACCTGTTATCGCAGGCCAGAGTATTTGTTTTTGATAAAACCGGTACCCTTACTAAAGGGACATTCAGGGTTGTAAAGATTAATCCGGTGCATGGAGTTGAAGAGCAGTATTTGATTAAATGGGCAAAGATAGCCGAGTCTTTGTCTGATCATCCTATAGCCAGATCGATTGGCGAGTATGGTGGAAGTGCAGATATCTCTAATGTAAAAATTGAGGATTACAAAGAGATAAAAGGAAAAGGAGTGTTGGCAGTAGTAGAGGGTAACAGATTGCTCTGCGGTAATCGCAGGTTACTTTTTGATGAGGGCATTGAGGTTGAAGAAGAGCCAAGTGCTGGTAGCACCGTTTATGTTGCATTAAATGGAAAGTATCTGGGAAATATAGTTATTTCGGATGTTATAAGACCGGAGGCCAGAGAAATGGTAAAAAGGCTTAGAGAGCTCGGTGTAAAGAGAATCGGAATGTTAACGGGAGATCGGGAGAGAATAGCCCGAACTGTCAAAGAAGAATTAGGGTTGGATTTTTATTTTGCAGAACTTCTCCCAGAAGAAAAGGTATTCAAACTTGAAGAGGTAATTAAAGAGAGTGCAGGGTTGAACACGGCTTTTGTGGGTGATGGAATCAATGATGCGCCTGTCATCGCAAGGGCCGATGTCGGCATAGCTATGGGGGCTTATGGTACGGATGCGGCAATAGAGGCAGCCGATGTTGTGCTGATGTCAGAAAATTTAAAAAAGATACCCGAGTCAATTGCGATAGCAAAAAAGACAAGAAAAGTTGTAATTGAGAATATTGTGATGTCCCTTGTAGTAAAGTTGCTCTTTTTGGTGCTTGGCGGTATGGGCATGGCGAGCATGTGGGAAGCTGTTTTTGGAGATGTGGGAGTATCGTTGATTGCTATATTAAACGCGTTGAGAATACTTCACTAAATCACTTTAGCAATTGGACTTTGCTGTTTTTTTCTCGTATCTTATACTATACTTGCCATTTATGATTTAAAATTGTAACAATTTGTAGAAGTATTTCTCATGATTGGTATGATTGATATTTTTATATCATATTTGTATCATAGAAAATCAATAAAATCGAAGATCAATAAAATCTGGATTGGCCGGTTGCATGAAAGGAGCTTAAATGCCCCGATAAGCTGTTTTTAATGTCATTTAAAACGAACCTTTTGGATTTTTTTGATAAACATTTTAAAATATATGTTTTAAAATCTTTTATGTTCTAAATAAAATAGGATTTTAAATTGAATATGAGTTCT
>JALXDB010000107.1 GCA_026990615.1 Spirochaetota bacterium | reverse complement strand
TCAGACGTGGAGGAAGTGCTCTCCCTCAGGGAAATTTAAAGGCAATACAGGCCATGAAACTTGCTGAAAAGTTCAACATCCCTGTAATAACATTTATAGATACACCGGGGTCTTGGCCTCTGGAGGAATTTCTGCCGGCACAGAGAATAGCAAAAAATCTCGAGATGCAGTATCTTCTAAAGGTGCCGCATGTCTCGGTGGTTATTGGTGAGGGTGGGTCCGGTGGTGCTCTTGCCCTTGATGTCTGCGATTATAGAATAATGCTCGACAAGGCTTATTACTCCGTAATTTCAATAAGCGGCGGTGCTGCAATAATTGCAAAGGACAAGAGGCATATTACCGAAGATGATATGGACAGGGCTGCCGAGAATTTAAAGATCACAGCAAAGGATGCCTATGAGCTTGGAGTGGTGGACAAGATAGTTGAAGAGCCAAAAATAGGAGTGAGAAAGAGCGACAGGGACTTTTTTCCTGTATTGAGGGATGCCATCGTAGATGGCCTCAATATTGTTAAATCGAAGGTATCACCATTTTTTATTCCATCCGGTAATCTAAAAAACCAGTGGAAGTTAAAGCGATATCAGGTACCCATACTTATCAGAAAGAGGCGTTCAAAATACAGAAAAATAGGAAAGTATCATACCAGCCTTGCCGATAGAATAATGTTTTTATTTGGAGAAATCTACAGGATTAGATGGATTCACTCGCTATTCTCCCCGGTTAGAAAGAGTGTTGACGCCTTCATAAAGATAAAATCTAAAGAGCTCGAGAAGAGGTCTCCTCTAATAGCGAGCGAGCAGCCGAAAGTCTTAAAATATGAGGACAGATGGGTTGAATGCCCCAATTCTGTTATTCACGGCTGTCAGGATATATGGGTTCCGACCCTGTTTGAAGAGTACAACGGAATTTGCCCTAACTGCGGATATCATTTCAGGCTAATTATAGATAATTATATCGATTTGATCGCCGATAAGGGCACCTTCAGGGAATTTAACGTCGGCATAGAATCAATAAACCCTCTTGGATTTGAAGGGTTTGATGAGAAGTTGAAGATAGCCAAAGAAAGAACCGGAAGAAAATGTGCAATGATAACAGGATATGCTCACATCGATGGTGTGCCAGTTGTTCTTGTTTTGACTGATGTTAGATTCAGGGCGGGCACTCTCGGAAGTGCCGAAGGGGAAAAGTTTTACAGGGCTGTAAAAAGGGCGATGCGTGAAAAAAAGCCCCTAGTCGCGGTACATCAATCGGGAGGAGCGAGAATAGAAGAGGGTATAATTGCTCTAATGCAGATGGCCAAAACAAGCATAGCAGTTGCAAGATACAAGCAGTACGGTGGATTTTACATATCTATAGAGACAGATCCGACGATGGCTGGTGTACTGGCAAGCTATGCCAGCCTCGGAGATATAATACTTGCCGAACCCAATGCTCAGATCGGTTTTGCAGGAATCCATGTAATTCAGCAGACTGTAAAGCAGAAAAAGCCGAAAAACTACCAGCACGCAGAGGTGGTGATGAGCAGAGGTGGAGTCGATGCAGTTATCAACAGAAATGAATTGAAATCGACCGTGAGCAGGCTGCTCTCCTTAAGAAAAGTAAAGGGTAGGGAGTGTTTTGTTTAAAAATTTGGTAATTTAGAGCGGGGCGAAGAAGTATCTTTTCTCTTCGTGCGTAGCGAAGAAATACATTTTATTTTCGCACGTTACTTAGTGAAGTATGGTTGTGAGCGTGGAGAAACAATTCTTTTTTTATTTTTTGAGTGCGGCAATCTTTAAACAGGGTCTTTAACACATAAAAAATTAAAGTCTCGTATAAGATAAAGTTGATGAGTCAAGGTTAGAAATGACAATACTTTACCCTTTTTAGAGTTGACTAATTTATAATACATTATAAAAGGTTTTGTTAGATGGCTACAGAGAGCGAAATAAAAAAGAGAAAGAACGAATACTACAGGATTACAAGGTACTTTACAAGCCACACAGGCATAGTCAATATAAAGGTTGAAGAGGGTCAGGAAGTAGAAGAAGGGGATCTTCTTTATACAATAACAAGACTGGGGCTTATAAAAAAGAGACTGGCCGAAGAAAATGGAGTAATCAGAAATATTAATAAAGAGATAGATGGTAAATTCTGCGGCTATCATACGGAGGTTTTGAGCCTTGAACACAAATTGAGTCCCGAGGAGGTCCAGAATCTTGAGGAAGAAAGGGACTATGTTTTTGTCTATGCCCCTCAGGGAGCCCAGTACTACATTACAC
>JALXDB010000106.1 GCA_026990615.1 Spirochaetota bacterium | reverse complement strand
CCTTCAATCTGCTCATATTCTCCCTTCTAAGAGGCATGGCCACTGCAAGTCCTTCAGGAAAGTTCTGTATTCCAATACCGAAAGCAAGAGCCACCGCTCCCGAAAACGTGGCAAAGGGGAGTTTGTACGCGAGCGCTCCGAAGGCAACCCCTACGGAAAGCCCCTCAGGAATGTTGTGCATGGTAATAGCGAGTACAAGCAGAATGCTCCTCTGCAGGTTTGTTTTAATACCCTCAGCATTTTCAATGGACAAACCGGGATGCAGATGCGGCAGTATTCTATCTATAACCCTCAGAACAACACCTCCCAGTAAAAAACCCACAACAGCGGGAATGAACTTTAACTTCCCCATGTCTTCGGACATTTCAATCGCCGGTGCAAGCAAAGACCAGAAACTGGCGGCTATCATAACTCCTGCTGCAAATCCCAGCATCCAATCCAGAACCTTCTTATTAACCTCGCGCGCAAAAAATACCGTTGATGCTCCCAGCAATGTCATAAACCAGGTAAATATAGTTGCTATAAGGGCCTGTACAACAGGATTAAGGGCTGAAAGTGCTGACAACATAAACTCCTCCAGAATAGGGGTAAACAAGTAATACCAGTTCAATTACTATACCATAAATGTTTGTTGAATTTAAATGATTTTAATAATGTGGTACGGACAGTAGTTTTAATATTATCCCCACACTTACAAAAAAACATAAACAGTGGTTTCTTACATCCGGCATCAAACAACAATAAAAACACAATAACGTAAAATAACTTTCGCACTTTTAAATAAAAAGCCCTACACCCGACCGAAAAATAAACTGGAAGCAAGATACCGCAAAAACTCAATGTTTATTAATTTCAGTAAAAATAAGAGACAAACAAAGCTTTAATCTGTTCATGAAAGCTTCAGATAAACAGTCCTAATAACACCAACACATCTCTAAAATATACAGGTAAAGCACATAAACTCCCTGCAAATATTAAAGGTTTATTTTTGTGTCATTACAGACACCAAATTGAACAAATACAAATAATACGCTTTTATGCGGGTCTAAAATTTTTCGCAGCTCTGGTCAACAATAGTAATTCAAACGATTAAAACTATGAGGATATATAGCTGCAAGCAGGCTTTTAAGACCGGTTCTACAGTTTCTTTTCCCATTTCCAGGCAGTTTCAATGATATACTCAAGATCATCGTGCCGTGGAGTCCACGACAGTGTCTTCTTAATCTTGCTGTTATCAGCTATCAACACAGGAGGGTCGCCGGGCCTTCTTCCGGTCTCCTCTACATGAAAATCAACTCCCGTAACCTTTTTTACAGTATCGACTACTTCCCTTACCGAATACCCGTGGCCGTACCCGCAGTTAAACACATCACTCTTACCGCCTTTTTTAAGGTAATCGAGTGCCTTTAGATGGGCATCCGCCAGATCATCAACATGAATATAGTCCCGGATGCACGTTCCATCCGGAGTGTTGTAATCTGTACCGAATATTTGAAAATTTTCTATCTCACCTTTGGCCGCTTTCAGGGCTCTCGTTATAAGATGTGTAGCCTCTGGATACTTCTGGCCTATTCTGGACTTCTCATCAGCACCTGCAACGTTGAAATACCTGAGAGAGACATACCTGAAATCATTGTATTTGGACAAAGGGCCGGCGGTATCCTCCAGTATGTACTCAACCATCATTTTAGAACGGCCGTATGGATTGATCGGCTTTAAGGGCGAGTCCTCTGTAACCGGCAGCTTTTCGGGAATACCATAAACCGCAGCGGTAGAAGAAAAGATAAACTCTTTAATGTCACCTTCTACACAGGATTCAATTAGATTTAGTGAGTTTACAGTGTTGTTTCTGTAGTACTTAAGTGGGTCCATTACGGACTCTTCAACTCTGATATGTGCAGCAAAGTGCATAACAGCATCCGGCTTAAAGCTCCGTATAATCCTGCTTATCCCCTCTTTATTGGCAAGATCCTCTTTAATAAGTTCACCGTACAGTACAAGCTCACTGTGCCCTGTGGATAGATTATCCACAACCAGCACATCGTACCCTTTTTCTCCCAGTGCTTTAACAACATGGCTTCCTATATACCCTGCACCACCTGAAACAAGAACTTTCATAACTCCAAAACCTTTTATAAAAATTATTACAGCCCATAAGGCATTGTGTTATCCCCTGCCGGAACTCCCAAATATCCTCATTTTCTCCCTCACAACATCCTTTATAGCATTTTTTGCTTCAAGGGCTATCCACTCATACCCCTTCGGATCTGTTTTTATGAACTCCTTTATTCTCTGAACTGCGGCGTAGGTCATACCTGTAAAGAAATTCACCTTGGATATTCCCATCCTTATGGCTCGGATAAAATCCTCATCACTCAGACCCGACCCTCCGTGTAAAACAAGAGGAATCCCGCACCTTTCTTTTATCTTCTTTATTCTTTCGAAATCGAGTTTAGGCTTCCTTTTATAAAATCCATGGGCATTTCCGACAGCGACAGCAAGAGCATCGATATTCGTCCTATCAACGAATATTTCTGCAAGTTCGGGATCAGTAAAAAACTCCTCATTAACATTAGCACCTTCGCTCCCCTCCTCTCCCCCAACTCTACCGAGCTCCGCCTCTATACTGAGTCCTGCAGCCTTTACAATTCTTGAAAGCAGTTCTGTATTCTTGACATTCTCCTCATAATCGAGAGATGAACCATCGTACATGACGGAGGTAAATCCCCATTTTATAGCTCTTATGATAATTTCAAAGTGCAATCCGTGGTCAAGATGAAACGCAACAGGTACGCTCGCCTTTTTGGCGCTTTCAACAGCTACCGGAGCAAACTGCTCAATATCCATATGGGGCAGATGGACTTCTGCAACGCTCAGTATAACGGGAGACCTTTCTTCCTCGGCAGCCTCGAGTATTCCATTTAGAAAACCAAAACTCACCATATTGAAGGACCCAACGGCGTATCCCCTCCTATCGGCATCCTCCAGAATTTCCTTGAGCGTTACAAGTGCCATTTACAATTTCCTGATACTCAATTTTATAAAACTTCTTAACAAAAATCTTTACCCACTTTATTTAAACCGCTTTTTAAACCTTTTGCGCGATTCCTTAGCTTTCTTGTGTATAAATACCTCTATATGTTAAATCTTGCCAATCAAAAACATGTTTTACTTCACCTCGTAGAACCATCCGTATCTGTCCTCTTTTTCACCAAGTTGTATACCCTTTAGCTCATCGTACATCTTCTTTGTAATCTCACCGGGCCTACCATCACCAATAGTATGCTCCTCACCGTCATAGGCCACCAGCGATATTGGAGTAATGACTGCGGCTGTTCCGGTACAGAAGAGTTCATCTGCATCGTAAATCTCATCGTATCTTATATCTCTTTCAAGGGGGGTAAGTCCAAATACATCCCTGGCTATCTTAAGCACAGAATCTCTTGTTATCCCCGGTAGGATAGAACCGGATAATCTGGGTGTAGAAAGAACTCCATCTTTCAGCATAAAAAAGTTAGCAGAACCGACCTCTTCGATATAGGTGGAAGTTTTTGCATCAAGGTATATAACCTCATCGTAACCGTTCCTTTTTACAACCTTTTTCGGATATAGAGAGACAGCATAATTCCCTATTGCCTTGATTCCACCGGAGCCATAGAGCGGAGCACGGTGGTAATCTTTCCTTATTTCAAGTTTGATACCGTTAAACCCACCCTTAAAATATGGACCAACAGGTGACATATATATGATAAAGGTGTACTCCGTTGCAGGGTTTACCCCGAGCATTTCTCCGGACCCGAACAGAATGGGTCTTATATATAGATCACCCTTTCCATAGGGAGGTATATAATCTTCATTTACCTTTAAAAGACTTTCAATGGACTTAACAAAAAAATCTTCATCTATTGTGGGCATACACAATCTTTCACATCCCATATTGAGGCGCTTTGCATTGTCGTAGGGTCTGAACATTGCAATTCTACCATCTTTTGTTCTGTAGGCTTTCATTCCCTCAAATATTCCCTGCCCGTAATTTAATACAACAGCAGAGGGATATATAGATATCTTACCGTAATCGACTATCTCACCTTCATCCCATCTGCCGTCTTTGTAATTTGCCACAAACATTTTTTCGGCCGCATTGATATCAAATCCCAGATTATCCCAATCAATTTTTTTCATATTTTCCCCCTTTGAACTTATTACTCAGATTCAAGATAAAAGCTATAAGATAAAAGTCGCCTAATGAGATCAGTTCTTTAATTAAAAAACAAGATATTACTATTTTAACTTAAATCAAGATATCTTTTAACAGTAATCTCGGGAAGCTTTTTTATAAGTTCATTTCTGAAATGAAGGCCAACCTCTTTCCGGTCCTTTCCATATTTTTTAATCTCTTTTTCAGTCCAGGAGATCTTTTTCTTCTTATGATAGAGATCCAGGTCAACAACCCTCTTGCCCTCTTTGTTGTATTCCAGCCCCAGAAGTATCTTTTTTATCTCAATTGGGTCAAAAATTGACAGAAAAGTCAACTGGTAAACGGCTACAGTTACAAGAACAAATGGATGGTCAACTGTCCACCCCTCGTGAAGCAACAGACCAACCTCCAGCTCGTTCAAAACCTGGCTTACCCTCTCGTAATGAAACTTATAATCCCCCTCTTTAGAATATATGCTTATAGAAAGCTCATACCAGTTTTTATCACCTGTGGACTTGCTCAGATAAATTAAAACATCATCCTTGAGATCTCTGTAAAGCTCGGAGGGTGATATGCCGGCCACTATCGGCGGGTTCATAAGGTCGTCGGGACCAATCCTGCTGTGCAGGGACTTTTTTGTAAGGGCCACTATGGTGTTTCCCTCCCCATCAAGTTGAATTGCTCTGTGGAAATCCATACTGATGGCGTTATACCTCTCCTTTAACTCATCATAAATTTTGGTCCAGTCCTCTATAAACCGCATTAGAATAATAGAAGGTGAGAGTTCAAACTTCTCTATGGCGCTTCTTCCAGGCCAGTTTAAAAGCTCCTCCATCACATACCTCACCTCTCTATCCAGAATTATAACATTTTCACCTGACAGATCATCTCCTATATTTTCTTTAGGCTTTAAAAAGACCACTGTTGAGCACTCGTCGCCCTCGCTCACGGCCTCTCTGTAATTCTCAGATTTTCCATTTAATTTATTAAGCAGGAATCTCTCCACCGTTTCTTTATTCAAGCATTTTAAAAAAGCAATTTGAGAGGCAAACCTTATAAACAGCATCTTGCTTCTCCAGTTATCATTGACCACTATTATTGTAACCGCTAAAATTAAATTAATCTTAAAATAGCTATCCAAGTATCTAGGGCGAAACTAGAGTTTCTAAATATTAATATATGAATTACACGTTATTTTGATATTATTGATAACATAACATTATGTATTTTTTAAATTGAAAACTCTACATTGGCCTTATCTAATTATTTTGAGCTGAATCCTTTTAAATGCTTATTAATATCGGTACTTTTACAGATCTTTTAAATCTACTTATCTTTGCAAACCTGTAGCCAACAAAACTAATATTTTATATTTTGTTTTGTCTAAAGCCCCTTCCGAAAGTGTGAATAATTCCCCCTTAGAAAATCGGTTAAGAAGGGATATTTCAACTTAAACACTCCATATGGCTTCGTGACAATAATATTTATTGAACAATACCCGTTTAAATAATTCATACTGTCTACACTGTAACAGTTGTGCCCGTACATATAGATCACCCTCTTTTCATCCTGATTCACAATTTTTAAATTCTCATATTTATGGGCAGTGGATATAACAAGGTTATCGATTTCAATAACCGTGCCCTCAGGTATTATTTTTATTTTCTCAGAAAATCCCGAGATAAACTCAACTTCATCGTGATTTCCAGGAATCATGTATATGTATTCGGCACTGCTCAACGTTAGTTTTCTAATAAGATTTTCAAGTTTTTTACTGTACCCTTTGCTGCTGTACAAAGGATGTGACGATTTCATCTCGTCCACAAAATCACCCGTATGAATAAGATACTTTGCTCTTAATCGGTTAACAAGGTTAACCACATACGAAATTACCATTGAAGGAGTATCACTGATATGAACAATAATTTCACCCCTTGTATTCTTCAACTCCTTAACTATTCTGCCTATTCTCATTTTATAATAAAACCTTCTTTTAGTTTAAAATTCTACAGAAGTTTAAGCTCCTCTACATATAATTTTACATATAATTTAATAATTAATTTAATATTTTTGCTAAGACTCATAGATAATTTGACAATAATTTTAAATGATGATATAAATATAAATGCTTTAAAATTGTATTCAACCTGTATTTTTCATTGTACCTGAGTTTAATTTTACTTGCTTTTTGTTTTCTTTATTTTGATTTCTAATCGTATAAAGGCTTCGTAAATGACTTATTTATCTAATTTTAAATGGGAAGTAGTAACATAAAATTAATTAATAAGGGAGGTATGTAATGGCTAGAGAACGGTGGGAAAAACGAGGTGCATTTGTTATGGCCGCCATTGGATCGGCTATCGGTCTTGGTAATGTCTGGCGATTTCCTTACATGGCCTATTCCAATGGTGGGGGTGCTTTTTTAATTCCTTACATAATTGCTCTTATCACCACCGGTATTCCTCTGGTAGCCCTCGAATACTACCTGGGCATCAGGTATCAGCACGGGCCAACAGAGGCGTACGGATTTATCAGAAAAAGGAGTAACTTTATTGGCTGGTTTGCTCTGGGTGTTGCAGCCATGATCACATTCTACTATACGGTGGTTATGGCATGGTCACTCGATTACCTTGTTCAGTCCTTCGGAGTTAAATGGGCGGGCAAAGAAAAAGACTTCTTTTTCGGAAATGTCCTCGGTATATCCGACAGCATCTGGCACCTTGGAGGAATAAGGGTTCCAATCCTGATAGGCAATCTTATCACATGGGTTGCCATATTCTTTATAATCTTCAAGGGCGTAAAAGTTGTAGGAAAAGTTGTCAACTGGACGGTTGGTCTCCCATGGGTACTTCTTGCCATTCTTTTAATAAGGGGCATAACTCTGAAGGGAGCATCAACCGGTTTAAACTACTATCTTAATCCTGACTTCTCCCAGCTTCTAAAACCAAATGTGTGGCTTGCAGCATACGGACAGATATTCTTCTCCCTCTCACTGGGATTTGGGATAATGATTGCCTATGCGTCTTATATGCCCAAAGAATCAGACATCAACACCAACGCATGGGTTGTTTCCTTTGCCAACTGCGCAACATCCTTTTTTGCAGGATTTGCTGTATTCTCAACACTGGGCTACCTTGCAGTAGCAACAAATCAGCCCGTAAATAACATTGCCGGTGCGGGAGTGGGACTCGCCTTTGTTATCTACCCGACGGCAATTGCCAATCTTCCCGGAGGCGTTGTGGTTCAGTCTCTGATTGGTATATTCTTCTTCCTTATGCTGTTCACACTGGGTATCGACTCAGCCTTTTCTCTTGTTGAAGCAATTGTTACCGGATTAAAAGATTCCTTCAAAATGAAGAGAGAAACTGCCACATTCTGGGTATGCTTTGTGGGATTCATTATCGGGCTACTGTACAGTTCGAAAGGAGGGTTATACTGGCTCGATGTTGTTGACCACTGGATGAACTGGGGGTTAATAATCGTTGGATTGCTTGAGGCCATCCTTATAGCATGGTTCTATGACATCAAATCTGTAT
>JALXDB010000105.1 GCA_026990615.1 Spirochaetota bacterium | reverse complement strand
GGCTTAGAGCAATATATTTTGTCATCCTGTTGATGGTATCTCCCCATCCAATTCCCAGTCTGTCACCGTCTTTAAGCTTCATCTCAAGGTACTGGGCTGCAGCAAGGGCGATACCCTCATTACGATTGTCTGTATTGTCCGGGACGATAAATGCATCTTTCAGCTTGTATCTTGACATAATTTCCTTTTCAATAGAAAGGCAGTTGTTGTACTTGCTTATCACATGTATATGGATTATTCCAAGGTCTTCTGCCTTTTTAAGCATTCTTACCACTTTGGATCTTGAGATATTTAGTTTGTTGGCAACTTCCTGCTGTGTCATCTTTAGTTTGTAGATGTACCATGCCACTCTTACAAGAGTTTGTTCATCTTCTTCATATATCTTTAGTTCCATTTTATTCCTCCCGAGAAGATTATATACGAACAAATTTTTAATGTCAACTACATTTGTTCGGTTGGTAATAAATTAAACATACCTATTGTAGTAAAATATTTGTAATTATTAGTATGACATATATTTATAGCGATATATATGTCATATTAATTTTACGCCAGTTTACACGATGAAAAATTATGACTTTTTGTTAAATAATATGAAAAATGTTCTTGACATGACTCTGATTTTTATTATAATGGACAAAAGTAAAATGGTCAAATGTTATATGAATTGAAAATTGTTCGCTTTTAAACAGGATATTGATCGGCATCTTGATCTTTCATTCTGACCAAATCCTTTGAAGAAGGGGGGTGAAAATAAAGTACAACCGCAATGCGGCTTTTTTCTATCTGTATAAATCATAAAATGATAAAAAACAGGAGGAAAGAAAATGAGGAAAGTAACAATTATTTTTATTGCTCTGCTACTGGTATTTGCATTTGCCTTTAGCCTATATGCTGGAGGCGAAAAGGAACAGGCAAAGGGGAAAAAGTACAGAATATTCTTTATTCCCAAGATTATTGGAGAAAACTTTTTTACACAGGCCGGTAATGGTGCAAAGGCTATGGGAAAACAGATCGGCGTAGAGGTTACCTATGATGGACCATCAACTGCAAGCGTTTCCGGACAGGTTCAATTTATTAATTCAGCTGTTAGCCAGGGATACGATGCAATAGCAATATCTTCTGTTTCCCCGGATGGTTTAAATCAGGCTCTTGATAGAGCGAGAAAGGCCGGTTTAGTGGTTTTAACATGGGATTCGGATGTTAATCCTGACTACAGACAGTTTTACATTGATCAGGGGACACCGGATCAGCTGGGAAGGATGCTAATCGATATGATAAAGGATCAGATCGGACCGGAAGGCGAGGTAGCATTCTTCTATTCATCACCAACCGTTACAGACCAGAATCAATGGGTTAGAGTTGCAAAGGCGATCATCAAAAATGAATTCCCCGGCTGGAAGATAGTAACCACACAGTATGGAGAGATGAAACCCGATCTCTCGCTTCAGAGGGCTGAGAATATTTACAAAACATATCCAAATCTAAAGGGAATAATCTGCCCTGATTCCACTGCTTTTCCAGCTGCTGCAAAAGCTGCAGAAAATGTTGGTGTGGCCGGTAAAGTTGCGATTACAGGATTTACAACTCCATCGGTTATCAAGCCGTATATTTTGAGGGGTACGGTGAAAAAGGGTGGTTTGTGGGACTGCCGAGTACAGGGTGCTATGGCCATCTATGTTGCAAAACTGCTTCTCGATGGGAAGAAGTTAAAGGTTGGAGACGTTATTGATATACCTGATGTGGATTCACCGGAAGTTGGACATCTTAAGATCGGTAAAGTTAAAATCAGGCCGAACAGTGACCAGGGTTATGATAAGAAGTATGACAAACCTGACAGCGGTATTATAGTTCTTCCTGAAAGACTGGTATTCACAAAGGATAACGTCGAGAATTACAATTTTTAAGTGTTGTTGAAACCACCAGCTTAATTATAGATACCGGGGGAGGTACCAATGTAGGATCTTCCCCGGTTGTTTAAACTTTTATTTTTTGAGGATAATGTTATGGTCAAGATAAATGAAAGAGAAGTTGATTATAGATTTGGAGACTCGGGACCCAAGTATTTAATGAGGGGACCTAAAATTGATTTTGGTCTGGTTAAATTAAAGCCTGGCGAGGATTTTCCAGCGCATTACCACAATGAGGTGGAGGAATCGTTCTATATTTTAGAAGGAGAGATACATTTTAACGTAGCCGGAAATGAGTTTGATGCAAAAAAGGGTGACCTTGTTAGTTGTGCTCCGGGCGAATCGCACTACTTGATCAATAAT
>JALXDB010000104.1 GCA_026990615.1 Spirochaetota bacterium | reverse complement strand
GGGCAATTGAGGAATATATAAATATTATTAAAAGGGACGATAATTGGAAGGTTTATAAAAAACTTGCTATAGTTGACATACCGGAAATGATTAACTCTCCAGAAAAAAGAAAAAAGTTTGGAAAGGCATACTATCAGCTTGGGGTTATCAAATATAACAATAAAAATTACGAGAATGCCATAGCTTATCTTAAAATGGCTTTCCTATACAGGTATAAATTAGAAGAGACAGTAAAAATATTAAGGGACTGCTACTCGATTCTGGGGTATAATTTTGTTATTGAGAAAATTAATAAGATGATAAAACCTTAATCAGATGATATAAAAATAAAGATGAAAAATAAGATAGTATACTCAGGATTATTAATTTTTGCTTTGTCAATGTTATTTTCTAATGGGTGCGGTATATATACTACGGAAAATGTCTTAAATCCTCCCTATAGCATTTCAATAACGGAAGACTACCTCTCATTTTACGGGGATAATCAGGAAGACAGCTTTATAGGTTACAATATCTGGTATAAAGAAAACTCCAGCGATACATACAAACTATGCTACTATAAATATAACAGTAACACCTATATTAAACCTACATTGCCAAAGGACATGGTTGATTTTAATGGAGATAGTGCCAACATTGTATATTTTTCAGATCTATTTCCACAGGAAAGTGACAAGAGTTTTTTGTATCTTTCTACATACGAAAGTAAAAAATATTACTTTGCAATTTCTTCGTACGGAATCAATGGTGAAGAAAGCGAGAAAGTCGAGTTTGGTTTATGGCCAAATCAATAAAATACCGGGGGTAGTTGAATGGAAGATTGGCTGTACAATTTGATTGGTTACACACTTTATGTCCTTGTCGGATTTATAAGCGCCTTTTTTGTTTATTTTATTTTAAGAAAGAAGGTTCTGGGTCGTTTCTGGGCTGCAATAATAATGGGAATTATCGGTTCAGTTTTTGGAGGATTTTTATTAGATGATATTTTTAAAAAACTTACCGATATTTATAATGTTAACGTACTGGCTTCTCTATTTCTAAGTGTTATTCTAATATGGCTTTACAGCGTTGTTGCACCCGGCGGTAAAAAGAAGTGAAAGAAAAATTAACTTTACAAAACTGATAAGGTTATACTTATGAATAAGTTCATTCTAATAGTTATTTCAATACTGCTAATATTTTCTGGAATATACGGATATTACTATTATTTCAACGTTAACGAAGCAGAAAAACTGATAAATACATCTATTTTAGATATATACAATAAGAAATATGATGACGCTTTAGAAAATCTAAAAAAGGTAACGGCAAATTATAAATACAACATTGTCAGAGCACCTTCTTTATTCCTGGTTGGTGTATGCTATGAAAATAAAGGAGATTACAAACAAGCCCTAAAATATTACAGGGACCTTATTGCGTTAAAAGATAAAAACCTCATTTACGGTAACTGGAGATACGAAGCAATTATTAATCTCGCGAAGTTATATCGCAATAAAAAGATACTTTACACAGAGGAGAAACTAAAAGTTTTAAAAGAATTTCTTACCGGGGAAGTTAAAAACATTGATCGAATAATAAAATCCCGATCAGAAAAAAATATTCTATATAAACTCTCACAATTATATAAAGATTTTCTGTCTCTAAGCTTCTCAATTAATCTTAAGGAAAAAAGCCTTGATGAAATTAAAAAGGAATTAAATTTTGAACTTGGTTATCTTGATATTTATTTAGGGAACTACACCGAAGCCATAAATATATTCTCACAATCAAAAGATTTTGAATATCAATACGGCCTTGCACTTTCTTATATTAAATCCGGCAACATTAAGAAAGGCCTTGATATTCTGGCAAGAATTGAGCCATACGATAGGACGGGGAAGGTTAAGGCATTAATCACAGAGAATATATACAGGTATGCTGTAACACTATATAACCGCGGAAAATACAAAGAAGCAATAAAGTATCTAAAAGAAGTAGCAAAACTACAGAATTATCCTGACTATTCAGAGAATGCTCTGCACCTTTTGGGCGATTACTACTATAAAATTGGCCAGAGAGACAAAGCACTTTACTACTACAGGAAAGTTCTATCCAATAAAGTTAAAAAATGGGATGATGATGCCCTGTTTAAGCTGGGTTTAATATACTACGATAAAAAAGATTATGTAAGAGCTTTAAAAATCTTTAGATCATACATCAAAAAATATCCATCGGGAAAGCGAATTAAAGAAGCAAAACAGTGGGAAGATATATGCCAGCGCAGTATAAAAT
>JALXDB010000103.1 GCA_026990615.1 Spirochaetota bacterium | reverse complement strand
GAAGATTGCAAAGTTCAAGGAAATTGTTTATATAGGCTATATAATATAGAAAAAATAAACTCTGGACTTTCTCGGTAAAAACTTTTTATTAACGGAAAGGTAAAATTACAAATTTTTTAGATGATACTTTTACTGATAAAAGAATATACAAATCAAAATGTAGGAGGTGGTAGGATGGTATAAAATTGTTCAGAGTTACTATCAGATTTATTCATCAAAAAACCTAAAATAGGAGTGTCGATGTGTCTGATACAAATAACCTGCCAGGATTTGATTTACTTTTAAAACTTGCCAAAGAACAGAATAACACAATAACCTATGATCAGATTAATGATATTCTTCCACCATCGGTGGTTAGTAGTGACAAGATTGATGACATATTTGTACTTCTCTCGAAGTACAACATAAACATTGTTGATAGCATAGATTTAGAGAATCTTGAAGATGAGGAATCTGAAGACAGTATTGAAATTAAAGAAGATAATCTGGATAAAGAACATATAGACGATAACAAGATAATAAGCCCTTCAAGTTATTCCCACATCGATGATCCTATTCGGCTATATCTTAGAGAGATAGGCCGCGAAAGATTGCTTACCGCTGAAGAGGAAGTTAAACTTGCAAAAGAGATAAAAAAGGGGCAGAGAATAATAGAAAAGGCTCTCTTTGCGTCAAACATATTTCTAGATGAAATTCTAAAAACGGTGGAAAGAATTAAGAACGACAAGCTTGATGTTGAAAATCTCCTTGAATACCAGGAAATATACTGTATATCACCTGAGGATAAGAGAAAGCTGAAACGAAAATTTTTCAGCCTCGAAAAGGCAATAAAGGATAAACATATAGAAATAAAAAAACTAAAAAAGAATGGAATTGTAAATGAAGAGACAAAAAAGGAGATTTTTAAGGCTCTTAAAAAAGCTAAAATAAATAAAGAAGAGATTAAAAGGATATCAAGAAAAATAAGTTCTTACTACGATGAGATAGTAGACCTTGAGAAAAAATTAAAGGAAATCGAGGAGAAATCTGGAAGAAGTATTGAAGAGATAAAAAAGTTGAGCCAGATAATTAAAAACAAAGAAATAGAAAATATTAAGGATAAGTTTTTTCCGAACGCAGATGAAATTGATTCGATGTGTTCTGAAATAAAGAAAATAGAGACCAGATTGCAGGAGATAGAAAATCTGACAGGTGAATCCATTGAAAGCCTTAAAAATCTTCACAGAAAAATTGAAAAGGGAAGGGAGATAATCAACAAAGCCAAGAATAGACTTATTCGGTCAAACCTGAGATTGGTTGTTAGCATTGCCAAAAAGTACACAAACAGGGGACTACACTTTTTTGATCTCGTTCAGGAAGGGAACATAGGCCTGATAAAGGCAGTCGAAAAGTTTGAATACAAAAAAGGGTACAAGTTTAGTACGTATGCAACATGGTGGATAAGACAGGCAATAACAAGATCAATATCCGACCAGGCAAGAACTATAAGAATACCTGTACATATGATAGAACAGATAAACAAAGTAATCAGGGAATCCAGGCAATTACTGCAAAAACTCGGCAGAGAACCCACCGCTGAAGAAATCGCAGAAAGGCTTGGATGGAGTGTGGCGCGCGTTAAAGGAATTAGAAATGTAGCGAGGGACCCTATATCTCTTGAAACCCCGATAGGAGACGATGAAGACACACTTCTGGGAGACTTTATAGAGGATAAGGAATCGGACAACCCGGCCAATAAAACCTCTTACACCCTTCTTCAGGAATTGATAAATGAGGTTTTAAGCACTCTTCCGGAGAAAGAACAAAAAGTGTTAAGAATGAGATTTGGTCTGGATGACGGCTACTCCCATACACTTGAGGAAGTAGGGTATGTCTTCAACGTTACCAGGGAAAGAATAAGACAGATAGAAGTAAAGGCATTGAGAAGGTTGAAGCATCCGACCAGAAGTAAAAAGCTCAAGGATTATCTTGAGGAATAAAAGATAAATATTATAAATACAGGGTAAATCCCGCATAAAAAACACAGCAAAGTAACTATAGATAAATTAATTCCTGTTTGAGCTTTTAGAAGATTTTGGTCTAATAGTATCCATAACCTTTTTTGTAAATATTGTTTTACAAATATCTATGGTGGTAAAGATTTGCTACTAAGTATTGTACCTTAGCGGCTTAAAAATATAAATAATTTTTATACTGTTCAAAAAAGCTTCATATAATCCGATAATTTTACAAAACGGTCAATTAGGAGCGAGGAATGTATCTTGTGCTATTAAAAAAGGATGGGGAACATATA
>JALXDB010000102.1 GCA_026990615.1 Spirochaetota bacterium | reverse complement strand
CAGTAGGGTGCATTGGGATTTTTCCTGTAGTAATCCTGATGATAATCCTCAGCCGGATAAAATTTAACAAAGGGCACTATCTCGGTAACAATCGGCCCTCTGTAAACCCCTGACTCTTCAAGCTCATGTCTGCTCTGTTCGGCTATCATTTTCTGTTCATCATCTGTATAAAGGATTATTGACCTGTACTGACTTCCCACATCGGCTCCCTGACGGTTGATCTGAGTCGGATTATGAGATTTCCAGAAGATTTTCAACAATTCTTTATATGTAACAATAGATGGTTCATACTTAATCATTACAACCTCTGCATGACCGGTGGTTCCGGTGCATACCTCCTTATACGTTGGATTTTCTTTCTTGCCGCCGGCAAAACCAGAAACAACATCAATTACACCCTCTACATTTTCAAACACAGCTTCCATACACCAAAAACAGCCACCTCCAAAATACGCGTACTCGTACTCTACTCTATTGCCGGTCATCTTTTTATTCTCCTCACCATTTATAGTATCCGATAAAGCAAATGTATATTCAAATGAAAAAATAGATATCAAAATAACAAAAATAAAAAGTATGGACTTTCTTACAAACATGTTTTTATCCTTTATATTTTTTAAAATAATACATTATTATTAAAATTATAATATTAATCTTATTATAAAACAATACTAATACAGATTACAGAAAGATAAAATCCATAAAATAGTTATGATATATATATATATAGGCTGCGGCTTGACCAATTTCAATTTTACAAAAGATTTTAGACTTTACCTTTTAGACTTTACACAGCTTGACCATTTTCAATTTTACAGAAAATTTTATACTTCAAAATAGTTAAGTATATGAAACAGTGATATTCACCTTAGTAGGAATTAGTATAATAAATCTACATAAAACATAAAATTACACTACCCTAACGACACAGATCTTAATAAACTTGATAATTACAGGTGATGTGATAATCTTATTACTGAATGTTAACTACCAAATGGAGGAGACACAATGAAGACATTGATAAAAGAACCTATAAAAACTTTGCCTAAAAGCTCAACCGGCATTACTAAAATCATATCGAAGAAAAGAACAGGATGGGGATGGATAAAGGCTGCAGGCACAAAGAAATACCTTCTTTTCATTCTTTTAATCGCCATGTTCGCACTCTTTGGATGTTCTGAATATATAATAGAAGGCACAATAAAGAAGTTTCAGGATGCAATCAACGATGAAGATCCCGAAGCACTTAAAGAAGTCTTAAGCCCAGATAGTGAATTCTATGTAACAGGTGAATTCTCAACTTTTATAAGCGACAACTTTTCTGACAAGATTCCTATAGAGTACAAAAATCTTGATATTGATATAAACGACAATTATGCAGATGTTTATGCAGATGAATATTACAATATAAATGAGCCTACTCCGCTAAAGGATGATGCTCTGTTTGTTATGAAGAAGGTTAATAACTTTTTCTCCTTTATTTTCCCCGATTGGAAGATATACAAGTTTTACAATGAGGGGGACTTTGAGAATCCTGTATGGAAAAAAATAAAAAAGAAATAAAATCGGGTAAATCAGCAACATTTATGGTGACATAAATACAAATTTGGTATAAATTATTACCTGTGGTTCTTTTATATTCCCTCAGAAGTTTTCCAATTTCTCCTCAACAATAAATACTCCTTCTGATTGTAATTGGAAGTATACTGAGGTTAACAAAAGAAAAATAATTTTAAGAACAGGAGATTCAAAATGGCAAAAGCAAAAGAAGGCGACACTGTAAAGATACATTACACAGGAAGGCTTTCAGATGGTACTGTATTTGACTCTTCAGTCGGTCAGGAACCTCTAAAATTCAAGATTGGATCAAAACAGGTATTCCCTGCAATAGAAAATTCAATCATAGGGATGGAAATAAAAGAAACAAAGACTATTATTGTACCGGCAAGTGATGCATACGGCCCCTACAGGGACGATATGGTTGTTGATGTACCGAGAGCCAACTTCCCTTCGGATATTGAACCGGAAGTAGGCCTCCAGTTGGAGCTTGTACAGTCAAACAACGAACCGATTATAGTAACTATCCTGAAGGTTTCCGAGGACACAGTCACCCTTGATGCAAATCATCCACTGGCTGGAAAGGACCTTACCTTTGACGTGCAACTAGTTGAGATAGTCTGACAGCACATTAAACATATAGGTGCATGTAATATTATAAAAGTACTTCAAGGTAAGTGGCTCAGCCCGGATGACTAGTATATATGGTCAATCTATATAGGCCAAAACATTAAAATAACATACAC
>JALXDB010000101.1 GCA_026990615.1 Spirochaetota bacterium | reverse complement strand
ACCAGGGTAAAAGAGCTGGATGAAGAAGAAAAGGTAAAAGAAATAGCAAGAATGTTGAGCGGAAAAACGATAACGGAAGCGGCAATTAAGCAGGCTAAAGAGATGATAATGGGCAAATAATATTGCGATTACCAGCTATATGCGATATAATTTATCTGTTAATCTATTTATCTATGTTTGGCTAATAATTTATATACGAACATTGGCTTTTTTGGCTTATATTAATTGATAGCTGGAACTATAAAACTGATTAAGGTGTAGGAAAAGAGTCAATTTTAAAATAATTTAGGCGCGGGAGTTTTGAAAAGTGAGAAAAATCACAAAAGTCTTTTCGTTTATTACTGTTTTTATGCTGGTAGGTACTTTTGTATTTGCAATAAGCATTGAGACAATCTATAAAAATATTAAAGCCATGTCGTTAAAATATACACCTGACCATTATGTTGTCAGGGTTTATAATGATAAATTCGAAGAGGCTTTAAAAGACCTTCCTCCCGACGTTTTAATTGGTGGTAAAAAACCTGAAGTGGTCATTGTTTTTAACAGGGGTAAGGGGGTTAAGATCGAAATAAGAAACATTAAAGAAGAATATAAGAATCTGTTCTCAATGTACGAGGAGTATTTTAAATTCTCCGGTATTTCAAAGGTTCAAAATCCGAGCGAGTTTAAGGATATTATGGATGCCGGAGTGTTGAGTGTATATAAAGAGGATAATAGCACTGTTGTTGTAAAGGCATATGACCCAGAAAAAAAGGAAAAAAAAGATGATTATGCCCTTTTTTATCTTGACAAAAAGATGTGGATAATTAAAAAAGCGATCTATTACATAGATGGAACTCCCTATGTTGAATCGATAAACAGCTATAAGAAAATAGGAAAGTATTATCTCCCATATAAGATTGTATTAAACCCGCTGACAGGAGAGGGAGAAAAGGAAGTATTCTATTTTAAGGATTACAAGTTTTAGGACTAAAATAAGGTTATATCTTTTAATATAAAAGTGGTATGAAAAAGGAGGTATAAAATGGGAGACGTTGAAAATAATTCCTTTATTGCACCCTATCCTCCTGAAGATGTCTACGGTCTTGGGGTTGCAGGCCCCTCATCAACTAAATCACCTGAACCCAAAAGTACAGAAAAAAGCGTGAACAACAATGAAGTTCAGCAGAGAGAAGAGGTAGAAAATACAGAGTCCAAAGAGTCAAATACCAACCCTGAAGTGCAACCCGAAATTTCTGGTGGGGGTAACGGCAGTCTGGAAGATCACCTTGGAAATAATATAGACACAAAAGTCTAAATTATTAAAGTTTGAAGGGTTTTATGCAAACTGATAAGAAAAACAAACAGCTCTTTGTTGAGGGAGTTGGTGAGTTAAAAAAAGAGATTGACCTTATACAGCAGAAAATCAAGGCCCTTGAAAAGGATAAAGAGGGGAATGCAGAACTCAACAAGGTAAAAGCAGCGTCTTACTATCTGGATCTTGTTTCTATATACTGTGCAATGACCGAGTTGAGTTTGAATCTACTGGGATATAAAAATGAGTCTTATCTTGATCAGGGAAGAAAGAGCCTCTACAAAGCTATAATTTTACTGGAAAGTGTTGTTGGTAATGTAATTGATCAGCCCTTAAGTGAAAACAGCGAAAATCTTGAAAAGATAAGGGACCTGTCAGATAAGGAAAGATTAAAACTTATAAGAAAAATCGGATATACTATATCCCTTCTGGAGGACAGGTACGGAAAGAACTCCAAGTGGAAGTGGAGTTTCGTAGAACTTGAAGGAAGGTATGCTGTTGTTGCAAAAAATATGTTCGATTTCCGTGAATACCAGGCCAAGAACGATCCCACGATAGAGGGGTTTGACGAAAGGTATGATCTTTTGCTTCTGGTTAAAGAGCTACTGCTAAATGCATCACAGAGGTACAGAGAAAAGTATGAATTGACCAACCATAATCCGGATGATATGAGAAAGGCTATAGCCTTTCTTAGTGTTCTTAAAAGGATTCATATTGTGTTGAATGAAAAAGATCAGATTCAAAATGTAGCCAAGAGAATAGAGCTTTGGTCACAAAAATTAGAGGCTGATATTAGAGCTAAAGAAAAAATGCTTAAAAAGAAGGCTGCCCAGAGGTTTGAAAAGAAAAAAACTGGATAAATTTTCTATTAACCTCTAATTTTATGCAATCAAAACCACCCCTACCCTGTTAAATTAAATTAAAGACTGTAAAAAATGTGAAAAATTTACCGCATTATTAAAAAATACTTGACAAAGAATGAAGTGCCGTTATAGTATTTTGAGTTGTATCTTAT
>JALXDB010000100.1 GCA_026990615.1 Spirochaetota bacterium | reverse complement strand
ATGCTATGTTTTCAATACTATAAAAATGGCGTGTAATTCATTGTATAGTTAATATTTAAAACTCGAATTTCACCCTCTTTAAAAAATTTAGAGCAGAACCTCACCTATAGAGCTCTGCGGAACCCCCGCAGCATTTGCCTCGTCTGTATCTATATGCATCTCCAGTGCTGATCTGTCTGTAATACGGATTAACACTCCTTCCAGCACCGTTGTTCTATCTCCGTTTAGCCGTACTTTGACAAAATCGCCATTTTTTACCCCAAAATCCTCTCCATCTTTGGGCGTCATATGTATATGTCTTAATGCCCTTATGACACCCTCTTTAAGCTCAACAGTACCTGCTGGACCTTCTATAATTACACCCGGTGTGCCGTCGAGCTTGCCCGACTCTCTTACCGGAGCCTTTATTCCAAGAATGAACTGGTCGGTTCCGGAGATTTCAACCTGAGTCCTTGGCCTTGTAGGACCTAAAACCCTGACCCTCTCTATTTTGCCTTTTGGCCCCTTTAAAACTACCGTTTCCTGGGCAGCATACTGTCCGGGCTGGACAAGGTCTTTCCATTTTTTCAATTGATAGCCGTTTCCAAAGAGAATATTCAAATGTTCTTCAGTAAGATGAACATGCCTGTTTGACACGTTTACAGGCACGGTGCCCCTTATATTCCCCTTTATCTTTTTGGCCCTGTACCTGCATGATAATTTAGGCTGCCTCTTTACATATTCAATAGATTCAACAATCTTGCTCTGCACGAGTTCCCTATATTCATCCTTGTATCTGTCAAACTGTTCGAGCAAAGATTTTGCATTGCTCACATATCTCGGTGGGAGGGTATTCAAGCTCAATGCAATTACATCGGCCCTGCACTGATCGCAGGTACATCCATTGTACTCATCAATAAGTTCATCAACCCACTCGTTAACGAGTAGTTTCATCAGATTTATCGGTTCAAAATTGGAGTTTATCGGCCTTCGAAAAAAATTCTCTCTGATCTCAACCTGCCTCTTTAAAGCCTCATCAATATCCTGAGGGGTGCAGAACCCCTTTTCCACAAGTATCTCTCCTAAAGGCGCAAAGAGCTTTGTATGGGTCTCAAGCGCTTCGGTCAGCTGTTCCTCCGATATCTTTCCCATTTCAACCAGAATACTCCCGATTGTTGCTTTGCCTATAAGCAGGTCCCTCTGTTTACGAAGACCGCTCACCACATACCTGGGTTCGATTTCCTGGCCTTTAACAAGAACCTCCCCCAGTCTATTGTAAATGCCATCCTTCATAAACTCCTTCTGTTTCCTGGCAGCATCTTTTATCTTCTTTTGGGACACAACTTTACTATCAACAAGAATATCTCCAAGCTTAAAACTTTTATCCATGTTAATATTAACCTCCTTTCATTTTTAAAATATTATAAGCCTTAAAAAGATTATTATCAAATTAATCATATGAACCACCCTGACGCCTGATTAAAAAGCCGATTTTATATTCCGGCAGGTTAAACGTTTATATACATATTAAGGATTGATAAAATTATTTTCATAGGCTGGGACCTTATTCAAATATAACTATTACAATAAATCTTGAAGCGGTGAAGTTTTACTACCACCGGACAGATTGATTATCCGGGCAGCAAAACCTTCTTCTAAAACCGGTTCTTAAAACTGCACAAAAAGCTGGAATATATATCAAAAGAAGCTGGGCATGAGAATTTTTAATTTTACAGAAAATTTTAGACTTTGCTCTTAATATTTTATCCTGTAGTATAGTATTCCAATGTATTCCCTCAATGCAATAGAAGATTTGAGGAGGTAAAATGCTCTCGGGAGAAAACTGGTAAAATCATAGCCAGCACGGTTGGTAAGATAATCGGTCGGAGCGGGAATGATAACGAGCTTTAGCCTTTCAGCGGCAAGTTTTATCCTCTTCATATGGTATGCAGAGCTTACAATAATTAGTTTTCCCTTTATATGATGCTTATCAAGAATTCTCTTTATATTAAACAGGTTTTCAAATGTATTTCTGCTCATATCCTCGCATATAATCTTACTTTCGGGAACACCAAGAGTCACAAGGACCCTTTTCATTATATCCGCTTCAGATTCATAAGATTTTCTAACAGATACCTTTCCACCGGAAACAATAATTCTGCACTTCAGGTCCTTATAAATCCTGAAAGTGTAGTAAACTCTTTTCATCGATTCAGGATACAGAGACCCGTGCACGCTACTCCCACCAGTAGATTCATCCGGACTACACGCAAAGGTTCCTCCTCCCAGTACTGCTATTGCCCGTGCTTTTTCATCAAAACTGTATGGAGG
>JALXDB010000099.1 GCA_026990615.1 Spirochaetota bacterium | reverse complement strand
AAATAAACAGATATATAATTTTTTAAGTAACAATAAAAAAAATAAATTAATTTATCTTAGTAACGCAGTGAAGGTTGTTAAAACATTCGATTTTTATGGAAAAAATGGATTCGCCACATATTTTGTTATAACCGGAAGTGATAGAGGTAATTTCCCCGATTACAGGGAATATGTTTTTTCCACTGATTTTTCAGGACTGGTCATAGATGCAAGGGGGCTTGGGAAGGTCCCGGCTGTTGCCCCAAGAATATTTGATGAGGATCATAATCTTGTATATGGAGCCGATTTTGTTGATTCTGAAGATTTTAAAAGATGGGGATTGGTTCAATATACAGATGATCCCTACTATAAAGACTATATAGACAGAGTTGGTAAGAATCCTTTCAGAACAGTTGCCCTTCATGAGGATAAACTTGTAGAAACTGATATAGAAATCTCAAATGAAGATGCCAGGGTATTACTGCAGAGTGTTATTACAAGGAAAAACCTTGAAAAATGCCGTGTCATAATAGTTCTGGATAGTAATTCATTAAAGAGAATATTTAAATAGTATACGATAAAATCTATTTTAATTTCTGCTATTTGTTATCTGTATCCAGAAGCAATTTTTTTAACGCATAATTGAGAATACCTCCGCTTCTGTAGTATTCAAGCTCTTTTTCGCTGTCTATTCTTACCACCGCCTCGAATTCTACTGTTTTATTTTTGTCTTTCGCAACAATTCTTATAGTTTGCCCTGGTTTAGTTACCCTGCCGATTTCAAATGTCTCGCTTCCATCCATACCAAGTTCTTTGACTCCCTCCCCGTCTTTGAACTGAAGAGGCAGAACTCCCATACCAACGAGATTGCTTCTGTGAATTCTCTCAAAGCTCTTTGCTATAACGGCTTTAACTCCGAGCAGCATTGTGCCTTTTGCCGCCCAGTCCCTTGAACTTCCGGTCCCGTACTCTTTTCCTGCAAGTAAAATAAGAGGTGTATTATCCTCTGCGTACTTTTGTGCAGCTTCGAATATCGTCATGATCTTATTCGATGGGAAATAGACGGTGTATCCTCCCTCTTTATCCGGAACGAGCAGGTTTCTTAACCTTATATTTGCAAAGGTGCCTCTAATCATTACTTCATGGTTTCCGCGTCTTGATCCGTAGGTGTTAAAGTCTTCGGGTTTAACACCGTGTTCAAGCAGCCATTTTCCTGCCGGTGAATCCACAGGAATTGTTCCGGCAGGGGAGATATGGTCTGTGGTAACCGTGTCTCCAAGCAAAGCTAGAACTCTGGCATTTTTTATTTCATCTTCTTTTGATTCATCAGTCATGGATTTAAAGAACGGAGGTTTTCTTATGTAAGTGGATTCCTCCTTCCAGTTGAACAGGCTTTCAGAATTGACAGGGATGGATTCCCATTCACTGCTGCCTTTCAGTATATCTCCATAAACTTTTTGGAAGTACTTTTTGTCAACGGACCTATTGATAAGCTCAAGCACTTCTTCTCTTTCTGGAATTATTTCCTTTAAATAGACAGGTTTGCCGTTTGGATCGTAGCCGAGAGGTTCTTCCATTATGTTGATTCCAATATTTCCCGCAATCGAGTAAGCAACAACCATGGGAGGAGATACAAGGTAATTTCCCCTTACATCGGGGTGGATCCTTCCTTCGAAATTTCTATTTCCGGAAAGCACCGAAACTGCGTATATACCGTTTTTCTGTATTGCCTTGGAGATGACAGGATTCAGCGGACCGCTGTTTCCAATGCAGGTTGCGCATCCATAACCCACAATATGGAAGCCCAGTGCTTCAAGATACGGCATAAGGCCAGCATCTTCCAGATACTCCTTTACAGCCTTTGAACCGGGAGTAAAGCTTGTTTTAGTTAACGGATGTCTTTTTAATCCCAATTCTACAGCCTTCTTGGCCAGCAGTCCTGCCGCAATAAGAACATACGGATTCGATGTATTTGTACAGCTGGTAATGGCTGCAATAACTATTGAGCCATGTTCCAGAATGACCTTTTGTTTTTCTATTTCTATTTCGACCTTTTTATCTAATTTTTCCGGGTTATTGTTGCCGGATAAACCTGTATAGCTGGAGAGGTTCTTTGAAAATTCTTGTTTTATGTTCTTTAAAGCTATATACTCGTGGGGTTTTTTGGGGCCGGCAATAGAAGGCTCCACACTTTCAAGGTCGAGTTCGACAACCTCGGAGTACTCTATATCTTCAGAGTAGTCTGTTCTGAATAATCCCTGTGCTTTTGTAAATGCTGTAGCAGTATCAATAATCTCCCGATTTCTACCTGTAATCTCGAGGTAATTAATTGTATTCTGGTCAACAGGAAAAAAGGATATAGTTGCGCCGTATTCCGGTGACATATTGGAAATCGTTGCTCTGTCCGGTAGACTTAAGCTTTTAACCCCATCGCCGAAAAACTCCACAAATTTACCCACTACTCCTATATCCCGCAGAATTTTTGTAATTGTTAGGGCAAGGTCCGTAGCGTTGGCTCCGTTGGTTAATTTTCCCTTCAGTTTAAATCCCACAACTTCAGGGATTGTTGTGCTGATTGGAAAGTTTAAAAGCCCAGCTTCCGCCTCAATTCCACCAACCCCCCATCCAAGTACGCCAAGCCCGCCTATCATCGTTGTATGAGAGTCGGTTCCAACGAGTGTGTCGTAGTATAGCATTTTGTCCATTTCAGAAAACATAACAGGAGGATTTTCAATACATGCAATTCTGGCCAGGTATTCAAGATTTATCTGATGAATAATTCCGCTTGATGGAGGTATTATATTCAAATTTTTAAAGGCTCTTGAACCCCATTTCAGAAATTCGTATCTCTCCCTGTTTCTTTTAAACTCTTTTTCGATATTGGTTTCCAGGGCCCTGATTGAACCAAACTCGTCGATCTGCACGGAATGGTCGATTATCAGATCACATTTAATCAACGGATTCACCATCTCACCTTTTCCCCCCATTTCGACCATTCCATCTCTCATTGCTGCAAGGTCAACAATGGCCGGCACTCCTGTAAAATCCTGCATTATAACTCTCAGGGGGAAGAAGGGTATCTCTTCTCCTTTATTTTCCCTGTATTTTAACAGTCTACTAATGTATATTAACGGGTCTTCGTCGATTTTATAAAAATTGGAAAGGATATTCAGGATCAGTATCCTTATTGAATAGGGTAAAGATGAAATATTAAAACCAATTCTGGATTCTAATTTTTTTAAGCTGAAAAAATGATACTTTCCACCGTTTATTTTAATTTCCTCGATTAGATCTGAAAGATCCGGTATCCTGTAATTTTGACCGTTTTTATGCATTTTCCTGAAGCTCCTGTAAAATTGCTTTTTTTCTATCGGATAGTGTATTAAAAAGCTGGAATTAATATTATTAATTTAGATAGTAAAAATCCATAAAAATAATACCTGTTTGCCGATTGAAATTGAAAAATAAAAGGTTTATTGGTAATCTTTATTAACAGCTTTATTTTGATGAACGGAGTTGTTATTTCCATGCAGAAGAGGTATGAGCTTCCGGGCGGTTCAACACTGGTTCTTAATTATGCAAAATATTCTGAAACAGTATCCATAGGTTTCTGGGTTAAGATCGGTTCAAGAGACGAATTGAATAATGAGTTTGGATTTTCTCACTTTATCGAACATATGCTTTTCAAAGGAACCAGAAAAAGATCTGGAAGCGGAATCGCTTTTGAAGTTGACGGTATGGGCGGGGAGATAAACGGTGCAACTTCGAAGGAATTTACTTACTACTACATAAATGTTGCCAGAGATTATTTTGAGAAGGGCATAGATATACTGAGTGATATCTTTTTTAACGCGCTTTTCGATGATGCTGATTTTATAAAGGAGAAAAATGTTGTTATTGATGAACTTGAGGGTTCCAAAGACGATCCTGAAGAGTATATCAACGATCTTTTCAGTATAACACTGTGGGGTGAAAGCTCTTTCGGTATGCCTGTTATTGGAAGCAGGGAGGTAATAGAGAACTCTGAGGTAAAACACCTTCGTAATTTTTATAGGAGATACTACTGTCCTGCAAATCTTGTGGTATCAGTTTCTGGAGGTGTTGATCCCGACACAGTCTACAAAACTGTCGTAAAATATATAGATGAATATTGTAAAGAGAAGGATTGTACAACAGCAAAGAGAAATAAGCCGAACGCGCGGATAAAGAGAAATTTTGAAGAGAGAAATATAGAACAGTTTTACTTTATTATGGGAAGGGAGTCTTACTCCTACGGGGATAGGGATAGATTTCCTATGATTCTCTTTAATTCAATTCTCGGGGGCAGTTTTAGTTCTGTACTGTTTCAGGAGATAAGGGAAAAACTTGGTTTGTGCTATTCAATATCTTCTACTTATCTAATATATTCTGATGTTGGAGAATTTACGGTGGGGTTTTCAGCTTCTCCTAAAAATGCCCCGAAGGTTCTGGATGTACTTAATAATGTATTAAAAAAAATAAAGCTGGGCGGTATTGGATTATCTGATCTTGAAAGAGCAAAGAAACGTTTCTATGGAAACATGATGCTTGCCATGGAGAGTAATGAGTGGATAATGTCAAGAATGGCGGTTAATGAGATAATGTACGGGAGGATTGTACCTATAGAGGAGGTAAAGAGAAGAGTAACAGATGTTGTAATGGATGATATATACCGAGTTGCCGAAGATACGCTTGACAGCGGTTTCTTCAGTATGTCTTCTATAGGTCCTGTGAAAGTAATTTCAAAACTTAAAGACTTCAGTTTGGAGTTTTAGAGGAGCAAAGCTGATCCAGGGGGGTTGAGGTGAAAGTAAAGATATATAAACTTCATAGCGATGTGCCAACACCTGCGTATATGTCTCCAGGAGCAAGTGGGGTTGACCTTCATGCATGGTTAAAAGACCCGATAACTCTTGAGCCCGGTGAGTATAGAATAATTCCAACGGGGTTAAAACTTTCAATTCCTGATGGCTATGAGGCACAGGTTAGACCCAGAAGCGGACTAGCATTAAAATTCGGTGTAACTGTATTAAATACGCCGGGGACCATTGATTCTGACTACAGGGGCGAGGTTGGAGTTATACTTGTGAATATGGGTAAAGAACCATTTACTGTTAAAAACGGCATGAGAATAGCACAGATGGTGTTCAACAGAGTTGAAAGAGTGGATTTTCAGGAGGTTAATTCTGAACTGGATCTTGAAAAAACCCGGAGGGGAGCTGGTGGATTTGGACACACGGGGATATGAAAATGAAAAATGAACCTGAATACAGAATAATTCCGCTGGGCGGCCTCGGAGAAATTGGCAAAAACATGATGCTCTTTGAAAGCCGTGAAGAAATTGTAGTGATAGATTCGGGGATGATGTTTCCTGAAGATTATATGGCAGGAATTGATTATGTAATCCCTGATTTTAGCTACCTTATTGAGAATAGGGACAGGGTAAAAGCAGTGGTCTTAACCCACGGACACGAAGATCATATTGGTGCTTTGCCTTACCTTTTAAGGGAGATAAATGTTCCTGTTTACGGAACAAAGTTAACTCTTGGATTCGCCCAGAACAGGCTTAAGGAGCATTCGCTCGATCGAATGGCAAGGCTTAACGAAGTTAAACCGAGGGAATCGCTGGAATTTAAAGATTTCAAAATGGAGTTTTTTCAGGTTAGTCACAGTATAGCGGACTGTATAGGAATAGCCATAAAAACAGACTATGGAATAATTGTTCATACCGGCGATTTTAAGGTCGATTATACTCCTGTAAACAATGAGTATATGGATTTTTACAAACTCGCCAAGTATGGAGAGGATGGAGTCCTCCTGCTTATGTCCGATTCGACCAATGTGGAAACAAAGGGATGTACCCTTTCCGAGTCGGATTTAAAAGAATCTATGCTGAAGGCTATTACCAATGCAACGGGAATAGTGCTTGTTGCAACCTTTGCCTCCAATATCTACCGTATTCAGCAGATATTTGATATCTGCAGGAAAATTGGTAAAAAGGTTGCTATTCTTGGAAAAAGTATGGAAGAAAATATATCAATGGCAAAGAAGCTGGGATACCTTAATTACCCCCAATCGATGATAGTTTCTCCTAAAACTGTAAAGGGCAATAAAAGGAAGAATGTGGTGGTTCTTACAACAGGCACACAGGGCGAACCCATGTCCATGCTTACAAGAATCGCCAACGATTCGTATCCTCATATTACCATTGAAAATGGGGATACTGTAATTCTATCTGCTTCTATAATACCGGGTAACGAGAAAACGGTTACGAGAATAATAAATAAAATCTACAGAAAAGGTGCTTACGTATACTACGAAGGGTACGAAGATATTCATGTTTCCGGCCATGCCTCTCAGGAAGAGCTAAAGCTGGTGTTTGCCCTTACACGTCCTTCATATTTTATGCCCATTCATGGCGAGTACAGGCATCTTGTCCATCATTCTACCCTTGCTCAATCTATGGGAATAATGAAAGATCACATTATTCTTGCAGAGGATGGAGACATAGTTAAGATCAAAAAAAGCGGTATTACTGTTGACGGCAGAGTGGATGTTGACAATGTATATATAGATGGTAAGAACATTGGCGGTGTAGAGGAAAATATACTGGCAACAAGATACAAACTCGCTCAGGATGGTATTATTACGGTGATAATACCCATATCGGTTGAGGAAAAATCTCTCTATCAGCCCGAAATGATATCAAGAGGGTTTATAAATCTTGCAAATTCTGATATTCTGGAACGGGCAAAATCGATAGCTTTTGAAGAGGTAAGGGGATATATAAACGAGAAGGGGTACACCGATCTCAATTGGGAAGGGATAAAGAAGCGTGTTGTAAAGGAGCTAAAGAAATATTTTAAAAAAGAGCTTGGCCAGTATCCGCTTATTGTTCCGGTTATAATTGAAGTTTAATCATTCAGAATAAAATTAAACTATAGATTATCCTGCAGGTGAATTTTTTATCAATTTACACTTTTAGAAGTTGAAAAAAGTACATTAATATAATAATGTGGTAATTGTAAAATTTTGTTGCTCACCCGGCTAAATTTCTGGATGTTTTGAGGAGCTGGTTATGTCTAAAGAAGATGAATGGGTTAAAATCGGTAGGGAAGATGATTTTAAGGAAGGAGAAATTGTCCCTGTATCATACGGCAGAAGAAAGGTTATTGTCGTAAAGTTTGAGAATAAAATATACGCATACTCGGGCAGGTGCACGCATTATGGTGAACCTCTGGAAAACGGTATAGTTTTAGAGAACATTATAAACTGTCCGTGCCATAATGCACAGTTCAACATTCTTGACGGCAGTGTAATACTGCCGCCAGCACTTGATAACCTTATAAAGTATGAGGTCAAAGCTGAAAATGGAGATCTATTTATCAGAAAATCAAAAAGGAAAGAAATAGAGGTTCCTCATACTTTATCGAATGAGACGTTTGTCATTATTGGTTCGGGAGCTGCTGGATACACATGTGCTGTTGCACTCAGAAAAGAGGGATTTGGAGGAAGGATAGTGATTGTTACGGATGAAGATGTGTATCCCTATGATCGAACGGCTCTCTCGAAAGAGTTTATTTCCGGTGAGTTTGAGGAGAAAGATATATTTCTGAAACAAGAGAGTTATTACAAAAAGCTGAAGATAGACTTTTTATTTAACTATAAGGTAACCGATATAGATTTTGATAAGAAGGTACTTATAACTGCTCACGGGGCGCAGGTGAGCTATGATAAACTGTTGATATCGACTGGGGGAATTCCGAAGACTCCTCTGGTACCGGGTGTAGACAAAGATGGATTCTTTCTCCTGAGGAATTTATTCGATGCAAAATCCATCAAGAAATATCTCAAAGGTAAAACAAGGGTTGTAATAATAGGAT
>JALXDB010000098.1 GCA_026990615.1 Spirochaetota bacterium | reverse complement strand
CAATGTAATAACCCCGGACTACAAGAAGGCAAATATAATAATCCGTACCTCCCCCGTGGAAAAGCCGGATTTAACAATGCCACAGTTCAAACACTTTCTAAAAGAACTTGATGATTATATAAAAGAGCATCCCTTCAAAGGTATAAAAGTCGAGCGATCAGGTGTGGATATAATATTTGTTTCACTTATAGACTATCTCGTAAAATCACAGCTAATAAGTATAGGCATAAGTGTTGTAATCGTGTTCTTAATAATTTCCTTTACCTTTAAATCATTTGCCTATGGTTTCTTTGGCCTTATTCCAATAATATTTGGACTGTTTTTAAACTTTGGTACAATGAGCTACTTTAACATAAGTCTTGATTTTATTACTTCGATGATAGCGAGCATTGCCGTTGGACTCGGGGTGGACAACAGCATACACTATCTTATCAGATTTACAAAGACAAAGCACAGCCTGCCGCTCGATGAAAGGCTTAGAATAGCCCTGGTTAATTCCGGTATTCCAATCTTCTTTACATCCTTCACCCTTGTAGCAGGTTTTTCAGTTCTACTTTTCTCAAGCTTCAAACCCATTCTCTACTTCGGCCTGCTCATCTCCGTTACCATGCTCGGATGCCTTATCGGAGTTATTTTTGTACTCCCCGCAATTATATTCATGCTAAAACCGAAGGCTATCATCAAGGGGAGAACAAAATAAAGACTTTTTGGCAAAACAAATATTATTGCTTAAATTCAGCCCGGATAGCTTTTTGCCTATGCTGCCGAGATGATAGATTAGTTCACAGTGGTTAGGAGTATGCCCTGCCCAACAGGGACACAGGCTATATAAAAATGCTCCACAAAAACAACATCAACCCGATAACCACCATATATATGTATAAAAATTCTTAAAAATCGAAGAGCAGGACACGCAGCAGCCGGGAGGAACACAACATTATTAAATATCTATTAATTCTTCGAAATGGGCCTTTATCTCTTCATTGTCAGGGGCCATCTTCAAAGCCTTGGAAATATAGCTTTTTGCCAGGGCAGTTTTGCCCATCTTAAAGTAAACCCATCCTATACTGTCCAGATAGGCCGGATTGTCCGGATCGAGGGATAGAGCCTTCTTGCACTCTTCAAGAGCTTCATCAAGATTTATATTTTCCTCCGCCAGAATAAATCCGAGAGAATTGTGGGCGTTTGCATTCTTCGGATCTATTTCAACCGCCCTGTAAAGGTTGAGAAGTGCCTCTTTTACATTCCCCATTTTATGCATAATGTATCCGATAGCAGCGTACGCCTGTGCTGTTTCAATTCCACCGTTAACAACACTTCGAAATAGCTCCAGAGCCCTATCATAGTCCTCACGTATCGTGTAGATATAGCCGAGAATCATTCTGGCATGAATTTTATGTATAAATGCGAGATCCGAATCGAGAACCCTGCTTAAATGTTCAATTGCTTTATCGTACTTCTGCATACGTCCATATGTAATCCCGAGATAGTAGTGCACCTCTGAGTTTCTTTTATCTTTTTCCAGGGCCTGCCTGAAAAAATCGAGGGCGGTGTAGTAGTTCTTCGTTTTTAGACTCTTTCGTCCTTCTTCAATAAGTTCATCAACAGTCATTTAACCGCTCTGTTTTTGATAAAGATAGGTCGCACAATTATGGGAACAATTGAATTACAGTAAAATAATACCACAAGTTTTAAATTTTTAACAGATTTAGTAGAGTATCCCTGTTTTTGAGTCTATCAACAATGTCATATGCGGTTATATCAAGCCTGAGTGGTGTAATTGATACCCTTTTATTAAGACAGGCTGTTACATCCGTACCCTCCCTGTAAACATCCTTCACATGTACACCGGCAATCCAGTAGTACTTGTTATTTTTTGGATCGACTCTTTCAATAATCCTATCCTCATACACCCTTCGTCCGAGGGTTGTTACTTCCACCCCCCGCAGCTCTCCGTACTCCACATTTGGAACATTTACGTTTAATATAACTCCGGGATCGAGAGCAATTTTATCATAGTTTTCAATTAACCTTACCGCTACCCTAGCCGCAGTCTCATAATGAATCCTGCTGCCGGTTATATCTACAGAAAAGGCTATACCCGGTTTATTAAAAAGCACAGCCTGGAATGCCGATGAAACGGTTCCGGAGTAAAAAACATCTGTACCAACATTAAGCCCTCTGTTAATCCCTGTCACCACAATGTCAATATCTTTTTTAATCATTCCATGAAGGGCTATGTAAACGGCATCCACCGGTGTCCCATCAATTGCGTAAACCCGCCCGGGTTCAATTTCTTTTGCACGAATCGG
>JALXDB010000097.1 GCA_026990615.1 Spirochaetota bacterium | reverse complement strand
ATATGAAATCTATCTTTGCTTATCATCTCCAGGGCTTTAAGACCGTTATCGACAATTTCAATCTGATAGTTTGATCTGGATTCCAGAATTTTCTGCAGGTTATAGGCCTGGAATTTACTGTCCTCAACAATCAGAATTTTAATCTTCTCTTCCATAAAAATCTCTTCTGTAACAAAATAATCTTATATCAAAATAGCCTTATACATATAGAGAGAGACTAGACTCTAGAATAATCTCTTCATCTATTTTTTATCTTTAAATTTTAATCTTGGGATTAAAAAGGGAGTTTTTTCCCTGTATTTTACATACTCATCTCCAAATTTATCTTCTAATATTCCCTCTTTTACATACCTCATGTATAAAATGAAGGATGCGATAAATATAGAGAAAAGAAAAAGAGCATAGAAAGATCCGAACCATACAGTTAAACCAAAGTAGTATACGATCATCCCAAGAATTAAAGGATTGCGGCAAAACCGGTACGGGCCATTGACGATTAGCTTTTTTATGGGTTTTAACGGGAGGTGCATACCCTCTCCCTCTTTGGCGAGATAGTACAGAGCCCATAGAGATATAACTAGACCCAGAAGTATAAACGGGAGCCCTACAAAAAAACTGTATCTAAATTTGAATGTAACGATTGGCAGTATCTTTTTATCCAGCAGGTAGGATATTGCCAGAATTACAGCCGGAAAACCAAATATGTATTGAATAACCGCCTCCTAATAATCCAAGCAAGGTAGATATCTATACTATTTTACTAAAAAATTAACCAGAGGTAAATTATTTTGTATTTACATGCTTGAACTCAAAAAATTGTATTAACTCGATTAATAAAATTATTTGAATAATAATGGTAGATTTAAGGTAAAAAGGGCAATCAGTCCAAAGAATAGAGTAGAATAGATAACCCTCCAGTACAGTTCAATTGCCCTTACTATTAGTTCCGGTCGTTCGAGTGTCTCATCATCGACCCTATTCTTACCCAGCCATGCCCTATTATGCAAAACCCCTCCGTAATAGGATGGACCGCCAAGGGCAACTCCAAGGTATGCCGAAAAAGCTGATTCTGATATGCCGCTGTTTGGAGATGAATGTAGATTCGCATATTTTAAAATATACTTAATTACTGAAGAATTAAAACCGGTGGAGATATAGAGGAATAGGATGTTTATCCTTGCCGGTATGTAGTTCAGTATATCGTCAAGTCTTGCGGAAAACCTGCCGAATTGAATATATCTCTCATTCTTATACCCTATCATAGAATCAAGGGTGTTTACTGCTTTATATAGATAGGATAAAGGCAGACCTCCCAGCAGGAGGTAAAAGAAAGGAGATGTGAACCCGTCCACTATGTTTTCGGCCAGTGTTTCAACCGTTGCCCTTATAATTTCCCTTTTCCCGAGCTTTTCTGTATCCCTTCCAACAATCCTGCTGACAGCTCTTCTTGCTCCATCGATGTCGTCGTTCTTCAGGTATTTGAATACGGCCTTTGCTTCATCCGTCATGGTTTTATTGCAGAACAAAAAGTAGATAAAGATTATTGAGACAGGATTGATTCCGGCAGGGAGGGTCAGTAGTCCCATAAGATGATTTATGAAAATCATTACAAGCATGACGACAGCAAGTGTAAATAACGCTGTTAAGACTCCACCGAGGTATCTATTTTTTACTCTGAAAAATAATTTCTCAAGGGCTTTTATTAGTTTCCCTATGATTACAACAGGGTGGTATTTTGTTTGAGGATCGCCGAATATTCTATCGAGAAAGAATCCAATGATGATGTTTATCGCCATTTTTTGTCTCTTCGAAAAATAATTTTAGAAAAAGTGATTCTTAAGAGCCTGTATAATTCTAGTATAACACCAGTATAGCGATAGAAGAGAACAACTCTGAAAGTTCGATGCCAGCCCCTATTGTATCTCCCGTAATCCCGCCTATCTTTTTCGAAGATACCCATCCCCATATTAACCAGAAAAAAAGAACTGCCGGGATTAGAACAAGGGTAAATGGTTTGGCCCTGTTGAATACAAGTATGCCAGAGATTAAAAGAGATGAAACAACCTGGGTTATGCCTATTGATTCAACAAAACTGCTGCCAAGGCCCTTTTGCCCTTCCGGGTAACTGAAGATGTAACCTGCAAAAGCGACCCCGCTCCGGCTCAGTATCGGAAGGTATATAAGAAAATGTGTAATATTTCTGGTAAGAAGTTCGTATATTAATGCGGTTTTTACAAGGTAAACCGAAAAAGCTGCTATAAAGCCGAGGGCTCCTATGTTTGATTCTCTCATTATCTTGATTATTTCTTCTCTGTTTTTTCTGCCCGATAGAAAACCATCGAAGGTATCGATTAATCCGTCGGCATGAAGCCCTCTTGTAATCAGAATAAGAAATACTGTAATGAATACTGCCAGGGTAAGCTCAGATAAACTTGGAATTTTTGATATAAGAAATGTCATGTATCCCAGCAGAGCCCCTACAAGGGGATAAAATGATGTGGATTTTCCCGTATCTTCGGGGGCAATTTTGATATTTTTAGGGCCCGGGATAATTGTTAAAAAGGTAAGGGCAAATATGAGCTGTCTTATGGCCTTTTTCATTCTATTTTCTTGTCAACTCCTGCCTGGTCAAAGGTCGCCATCTCGTAATAAAGGTGCATTGCGGCATCGATTATTTCCATGGCAAGAGCAGCACCGGTTCCTTCTCCAAGCCTTAGATTTAGATCTAAAATAGGCTTTTTGCCAAGGTATTCAGATATTTTATCATGACCATTTTCAGCTGATAGGTGAGAGAGAACATAATAATCCTTTATTTCCGGATGCAGAAGCGAAGCTATGATCGCCCCCGCTGTTGAAATAAAACCGTCAACAACAGCAAGTTTTCTTTTTATTGCTGAACCTATAATGAGTCCAGCGATACCTCCGATCTCATATCCACCTACTTTGTACAGGATGTCTATTGCATCTTTCGGATCGGGCTTATTAACCTCTATCCCTCTTTTAATGGCGGCTATTTTCTTTTTTAATCCTTCGTCATCGATGCCCGTTCCTCTTCCGGTTATCTGTTCAACCTCAAGGCCTGTTACAAGAGCTGCTATTGCAGAAGATGGTGTGGTGTTTCCTATTCCCATGTCACCTGTGGCAAGTATATCAAAGTCATGATCGAGGGCGAGTTCAATTCCTGTGCAAATTGCCTTTTCAGCCTGTTCCCGTGTCATCGCAGGCCCTTTTGTAAAGTTTTTGGTTCCATAATCTATTTTGCGATTTATAAAACCCTTTCCGGGTATATCCTCGGCTACCCCCATATCTACCACAACAACATCTGCACCGGCATGTCTGGCCAAAACATTCACAGCCGCTCCGCCATTGACAAAGTTGAGAACCATCTGTGCAGTTACCGACTGGGGGTAAGCTGAGACTCCTTCCTCAACAACGCCATGATCCCCTGCAAGGGTAAATATTACCTTTTTCTCGTATGCGGGCTCTGGAGTGCCCTGTACCATGGCCATTATTCTTGTAAGTTCTTCAAGCCTCCCGAGGCTCCCAAGAGGTTTGGTTTGATTATCAAGCCTTTTCTGGACCTCTTGAGCTACATTTTTATCAACAGGCTTTATCTCTTTAAGGTATTTGTTCAATTCTTTCATTCTTCATCTCCTTAAATATTGTCAGATATTTATTGGTTTTTGCACATCAGATAGCTGATCTGTTCTTTTAAAAAGCCAAATTAATACGGGTAAAACTCATATAGATCTTTTAAGGGATTTTTTCTTTTCAAAAGACTCTACGGCTAATTCTATTAGCTTCTTTACAAGCTCATGTTGGGGAATGCCTGAAGCATCCCAGAGTTTCGGGTACATCGATATCATTGTAAATCCGGGGATCGTGTTTACCTCATTTACAAGGAACTCACCATTCTTTGTTAAAAATCCATCAACTCTTGCCAAACCTTCGAGGCAGAGACTCTTAAATGCCTTTACAGATGTTTTCTGTATTAGTTTTATTTCATCCTCGTTCAGTTCTGCGGGAATTACAAGCTCCGCTCCATTTTCGTCGATATATTTGGCCTCGTAGGAGTAAAAGTCGTATTTTGGTATTACCTCACCGGGTAGCGATGCTACCGGTTCATCGTTACCGAGGACAGAACATTCAATTTCTCTTCCCTCAATTGCCTCTTCAACTATTATTTTTGTATCGTAGTCAAAGGCGGAGGCAGCGGCTTCATAAAATGATTCTTCATCCGAGGCCTTTGTGATTCCCACGGATGACCCCAGATTTGCAGGTTTTACAAATAGATTATCTCCAAGATATCTTGATATTGCCCTGTACCTTATTTTATCCTTTTCGTTCTCCCTGAAAACCAGGAAGTTTGGAACCGGTATGCCTGCGTCTCTTAAAAGCCTTTTCATTACATCTTTATCCATACCCACAGCCGAACCAAGTACAGAGGAGCCAACAAAGGGCACGTCCATCAAACTAAAAAGCCCCTGAATTGTGCCATCCTCCCCGAAAGTACCATGGAGGATTGGAAAAAGTACATCGAGCCTGTCGAAAGGTTTGCCAGTTACGGGATCAAGGAATTGCGCTCTGCCGGGATATGCCAGTGGTATGATCTGCTCTTTCTCGGCGGGGAGAACGGCATTTTCTACACCGGATACTTCTTTCAGGAAATCTCGATTCAAAATATGATACCATTTGCCGTCCTTATCTATTCCTATCAGCGCCGTATTAAAGCCACCCTTTTCAAGGGCTTCAACTACATTTTTAGCAGATAGAATAGAAATCTCATGTTCGGCCGATCGACCGCCAAAAATTACCCCTACAATCATAATATTCTCACTTGATTTAAGTTTACAGATCCAAATTGCTCTTAAATATGTCTTCAAAAGTATCGCGTTTTCTAATCGGTCTTGCAGTTCCATTTTCTATTAAGACCTCAGCAGGCCTCGGTCTGCTGTTGTAGAAGGATGACATGGAATAACCATACGCCCCTGCATTGGCAATACAGACGATGTCCCCTTCTTTAAATGCCGGCAGCTCTCTGTCAACGATTCCATTTTCATCTCTTGTAAATGTATCTCCCGATTCACAGATATTACCGGCTATAACCTGGGGAATTTTTTCACCGTTTACGTTTGATGCATTGTAAATCTCATGGTAGCTTCCGTACATTGCAGGTCTTATGAGATGGTTAAAACCTGTATCTGTCCCTATAAATACGTGCTTTTCACCTTTTTTTACCGATGTTACCGTTGCAAGCAGAAAGCCGGATTCAGCCACAAAGTATCTTCCCGGTTCCAGAACAAGTTTCAAATCTCTGCCGTATTTGTTGCAGAAACTTTCAAACTCTGCAGTTATACGGTTACCAAGGACCTGAATATCTATGGGGCTTTCCTCTTTCCTGTATGGGACGCCTATTCCCCCTCCAAAATCTATGAATTCCAGATTCTTAAAGTTAACAGCTACGTCAAGGAGTACCCTCATGGCCTTAATAAAAATATCGGGATTCAGAATACCGGAGCCGATGTGCTGATGAATACCTACAATTTTTAGGTTGTACTTTGAAGCAAGCTCTATAATGTCTGTTACATCTCTGTAGCTAATTCCAAACTTGCTTTCAGGACCTCCCGTGATTACATGATTGTGGTGTCCAGCACCCACGTTTGGATTTATTCTAACACACAGTTTCGTTCCACTGTAGCTTTTGCCGTATCTTTCTAAAGCTGAAAGGGAATCCAGGTTTATAAGTACACCTTTTTCTACAGCATATTCTATTTCATCCCAGGATGGATTGTTTATGGAAAGCATAATGTCTTCCGGTTTGAAACCTGCAAGCAGGGCTGCATATATTTCGCCGGGTGAAACAGCATCTATTTTTATGCCTTTTCCCCTTATTATCTTCATTATTTCTATATTTGTGTTTGCCTTGCAGGCGTATTTAAGTTCTTTTGGTTCGTAGTCTATAGAGTTTAAGAGAGTTTCCGCCTTTTCTTCAATTGTTTTTCTCTCGTACACGTAGAGTGGACTGCCGTATTTCTCTAATAGTGATTCAGCAGAGATTCCTTCAAAATGTATCCTGTTATCTCTTACCTCCATTTTTCCGTCCTCTCACATTCAACGATTTGGTGCTTAAATTTATTAAAATTAGATTTTTTAGTCCATTAGAAAAGAATTAAAAAGCATTTTGATAATCGTTGAATGAGTATTATTTAATAGAATCGGTCGATAGGGAAGGGTTTTATTCAGGCTTTAAGCACTGTTTTGCTGTTCAACTCTTTGGCTGTAAAGGTGAATGAGAGGAGTTTTTATTGGATTTTATCCTTTTTGCATAGGCAATCCTTTTTTCCTTTGTAGAGAGCTTTAACCTTTTAAGTTCTCTGAATACCAGCCTGCTGTCTAATTTTATACCCCCATATTCTTCCAATGAAAGAAGTTCTGTAATCTTTTTAGCGGTGGCCTCGGGATTTTCTCTCACAATATTAAGTATCTTCTGGCTTATCTCAAAGTCCAGGAATTCTATTTTTCTACTCTGGTCTCTGGGAATCATTCCCGCTTCTTTTCCAGACTCTTTTAACCTCTTTAGTTTGTAGTATGTGCTTGGAGAAATGCCGATAAGTCTGCATGCCTCTTTAACCGGATATTTCTTATTTTCTATTAGGTCGAAGAGTTCCCTTCTCTTATGATATTCAAGTTCACTGTACCTCTCCTTTTCTTTTATAACGATAAATGTTATGTCGTCGGATTGAGGTGCCTTTCTCGTAAATTTCTTAATCTCGTCCATAAGTGCATCGGAGAAGCTCTCGGCATCAAGGTCTTTGTATTTTTTTATCGCATTCAGCAGTCTTAACTCACCAAATTCCTCTCTTTCAGGATTCATAGCCTCTGTTATGCCGTCCGTGTATATAAGGAGAATATCCCCTTTATCAAGAGCGATCCTTTCATTTGTTATATTTTTTTGAAAAAATCTCTGGTCTCCAAGATTTAGTCCTATTGGGAATCCCTTGGGATTTAATCTGTATATTCTATCCGTTTCTGCTCTGTAGAGTATCATAGGGTTATGACCTGCACTTGCGTAATTTATTATCCTTTTCTTCGAGTCAAGTATTACATAGAAAAGCGTTATATACATGCCTTTTTTAAATTCCCCGTCCAGTGTCTCGTTCAGTCTTGATAATACCTCTGCGGCATTTTTCTTGCTTCTTGCCTCTAACCGGAGGGCTGTTCTTACAATACTCATAACGAAGGCTCCGCCAATTCCTTTTCCTGAAACATCTCCAACAGCAATGCCAATTGAGTTTTCATCTACATAGAAAAAATCAAAATAATCGCCCCCAACTTCCATGGCAGCCTGATACCTTGCGGCTATATCAAATCCTTCGGTTTTTGGGATTTCTCTCGGTAAAAGGGTTTGCTGAATATTCTGGGCGAGCTGCATTTCTCTCTTCAGCCTGGCCTGATCGGTTAGCTTAACCTCCGATTCTTTAAGCGCTCTCATCATTTTGTTGAAAGCTGTTGATATCTCGGCAAACTCACCGTAGCCAGTAAAATGAAAACCCCCGACTATACCTTCTTTACTTACCCTGTACAGTTCCTCCGTTATCTTCTTTATTGGGGTTATGAACATGTTTCCGATAAAGCTTATTCCTATTATCCCGATAACCCAGAATAGCACCATGTATATAAGGATTTTGTTCCTATTTGGGCTGCTATTTATGAGGGCTATCATGTTGGATTTTGGGACACTCATGTACACCTTTCCGATGTATATATTTGACATTTTTATCGGTACTGCAAAATAGAGTATTCTTTCCCCCGAATTGGTTGTGTACTCCTGTACAAGATAGTCCTGGTCTATGAGGGGTATTACATCTTTCGGATTTTTATACACCTTCCCGATTT
>JALXDB010000096.1 GCA_026990615.1 Spirochaetota bacterium | reverse complement strand
GTTGACAACTGGGCACTACAAAATTCGGATAAAAGTTTATAAACAATTTTTTATATTTACTTGAATTAATGATATTGTTATAATAATTTTGTTTAATATCATACCGGCAACAGATTCATATTTTGGGGCAATGATTCACAGGAGGCGCATATGAAGATAGCAATTGTAGAGCCAAAACCACCATTTAATGCCTATTTCTTCTTGAAGAAACTACCGCTGCTCGGTCCACTGTTTCTTGGAACAATCCTGAAGAATGCAGGCCACGAGGTAAAGGTCTTTAAAGAGAACATTCTCCCGGTTTACAACGAAAAAAACGATGAGCTGCATCCTTTTATCAGAGAAGCCGATGTTATTGGCTTTACAACAATTACACATACAGCAAAGAGGGCATATCAGGTTGCCGATGCTATTAAGCGACAGTACCCCAACAAAAAGATAATATTTGGTGGAAGTCATCCAACATTTATGTACGAAGAAGCACTCCAGCATGCAGATCAGGTGGTCATAGGTGAAGGAGAGTATGTGGCCCTTGAGGTCTTTGAGGGTAGAAATAATGAAAAAATAGTCAGAGGGCCGAGTGTTGATATAAACGATGTTCCTCCGATAGATCTAAAGCTTCTCCAGGGATACCATTTCAAAAATGACAAGATAAATATGAAGTACGCTCCGATAATGGCTTCCCGCGGATGTCCCTACGACTGTGAATTCTGTTCAGTCACCAGGATGTTCGGCAAACGGTACAAAGTAAAGGACCCCGATTTTGTCATGGAAGAGATAATGATGAGGCACAGGGAGGGATTCAGACATGCCTTTTTCTATGACGATAACTTTGCGGCCATCCCGGGCAAAACAAAGGAGCTTCTCGAAAAGATGATCAGAGCAGATCTGGGCTGGAGGTGGTCCAGCCAGTTCAGAATTGAGGTCTGGAAAGATAAAGAAATGCTTGAACTGCTGAAGCGGGCAGGCTGTGTAACCCTTTTTGTCGGAGTTGAATCCATTAATCCAGAGGCTCTGAAAGATTTTAACAAAAGGGAAAGTGTAGAAGATGTAAAGCGCGGCATAAGTGAGCTCCTGAATTATGGCTTTAAGGTACACTCAATGTTTATACTCGGTGCGGACAGCGACACGGAAGAAACAATCAAAGAGACAATAAAGTTCAGCAAATCCTCAAAAAGCAGTACGGCACAATTCTCAATCCTGTTTCCGATACCCGGCACAAGGCTCTACGATAGAATGCGAAAGGACAACAGGATCTTCATCAACGACTGGAACTACTTCGATGGAAGCCACTCGGTTATTCTTCCAAAGCATATCACTCCTCTTAAGCTGCAGAAGTTATTCATAAGAGGATACAAATACTTTTACAACAACACAATACTGAGATGGCTCATGTCCAGAATAGGATTTGCAATGTGGAAAATAACCAATAGAGTATACATGAAATATATAAGGTACTTTACAAGAAGGTTGAAAAAAGAAGGGGTTGTTAAAGACGGTATACTTACTCTGGAAGGCCTTAAGACTGATGCTCTTCCCAAAAACCTATCGGGGGCTATTATTAGAGGAAAGTAGCCCCTGCGGAAATTGAGAATAGTTTGACTCAATTAATAAATACAATATATTGAATACAACTAACCATCGATAAAACAGGTCAATTTGGAGCTACTTCTAATTGCATCACAGTTCCCGAACAATACAACAACATACAAAAATTTAGAGACTAAAAATTAGCATGAAGAAAGCCAGAATAATCACAGCCGATATACCATCCGATAAAGATAAATTATCCACTATTTTGATGAATATATATGATACTTTACTCCGGGAATACGGTCCCCAGGGGTGGTGGCCTGTGGGCGGCAAATACTTTCCTGAAATAAAGGATGTGTACGAAATCATAATTGGGGCCATCCTAACCCAGAATACAGCATGGAAAAATGTAGAAAGGGCATTGAAAAACTTAAGAGAAAGGGGATTAATAGATCCTAAAAAGATACTGGACATACCAATCGAAGAACTATCCTCATTAATAAAACCATCCGGTTACTACAACCAGAAGGCAAGACGGTTAAAAGAGGTTACACGCTTTATCTTTCCATTTTTAAAAAAGGAAACAGTCCCCTCCAGAGAAGAGCTTTTAGAAATAAAGGGAATTGGCCCCGAAACAGCAGATTCAATACTTCTATATGCCTTTCAGGTTCCTATTTTTGTGATTGACGCCTATACGAGAAGGTTACTTGAAAGATTGGGACTATGCGATGCTCCCTGCAGCTATCAAAAAGCACAGGCCCTTTTTATGTCATCTCTTCCCGAAGATGAA
>JALXDB010000095.1 GCA_026990615.1 Spirochaetota bacterium | reverse complement strand
GGGTTTGTGTGTCCGCATATGGCCCTGATTTTTTCAATTGCATTTTCTCCGTAGTAAACAAGGGCCATGACTTTGTGCCTCTTATGAAGCTTACCCATTATATAATCTATCAACTCTGAATAAAAAGGTTTACCCTTGTGCGCTTCGTAGTGCTTCTCGGCCAGTTCCCTCGATACCCTTACAATTTTGGCTGCTATAATTTCAAGCCTTGTCTCGCTGAATCTGGTTATAATATTACCGGTTAAAGATTTGGATAGTCCATCCGGTTTTATTAATACTAGAGTTTTTGTATTGGGCATTAAGCATCTCCTGACTTCAGTTATTAATTGAAACAATTAATATATATAAATTAATTTGATAATTATCAAGTTCTTTAAAAAAGTCCCGCTTCTTCAATTGGTTTTATACAGTCGGGAGTATTGTTAATGGGCGAGTTTACGATTGTTGAAACCCTGTGAAAAGTAAGCTCGCTGATTTCTGGCTCTGCAATTGTATCTCTTAGCCTTTTAATGTAGTTTACATCTTTATTCGATGTGTCGAGCCAGAAAAGAATATCCTCTTTTGGGACTATAGCAGGCATCCTGTCGTGAAGCTCCCTGAGCGGGCCTGCTGAATCTACAGTAATAATGGTAAATGTGCGAAGTGGGGAAGCATTTTCTCCACCATCCGGGTCAAACCATTCATCCCAGAGTCCTGCAAGGGCAAATGGCCTCTCATCTTTTCTATAGATGTAGTAGGGTATGCTTCTTTTCTTTTCCTTTTTCCACTCAAAAAAGCCATCCACGGGGATTATACATCTCTTATGAATAAACGGGCCTTTAAAACTCGGTTTATTAAGAAGTGTCTCTATCCTGGCATTGATCATTTTGTTTCCCATAGATTGGTCTTTAGCCCAGTGAGGGATTAGTCCCCATCTGTATCTGTCGTAGATATTTACCGTTCCGTTGTTCAGGATTACTCCGGCTTCCTGGCTCGGTGCGATATTGTAGTTAATCTCCGGTTCCTTTAAAAACTGCTGAACATAAAACTCCTCTGCTATTATTTTTCTTTCGGATTTCTGGGTGAATCTACCGCACAACTTTTTGCCTCCTGAAGAAAAAAGCAAAATTGATTAACAAATACACCGGATGTTTTTATAGTCTATCTTTACAGTCTATTTTAACATTTTAATCTTTGTACAGCTATAAATAATATAATAAGGTTTTTGCACGTTATATTTGTTATCGCATTAGTAACGCATATATAAATATAGATACGTGAGTTTATTATTTACCGCGGGCAGGTAGCTTAAAGAAATATAAATATACATGATAAAGTTGGGCCTGTTGTTTTAAACGAACCAGCTACCATTCTAATAAAAAACAGTGGCTGGGAATCACTTTTGAATGGTTGAAATTGAAAAAACGCATCCTGTGTTATGGAGTTTTATGGAGCCGGAGTTGTTTTATTTGTTTTATTCGGCATGAGGCGTTATCCATAAAACTCTTTTTTGGAGTCGAATTAATGATTTGTTATTTGGATCCGCTGAATTTGAACTGAATTATTTTATCATAATTTATTCATTTTATCGGCCCTGCAGGGCATACTGGGGCTCTGGAGAGACGTTCAACTTTTCTATTTTTTTAACCTCGACTGTAACAACTCCAAACTCCGATGTTACTATGCCCTCGATAATATATGGCCTGTGTTCCTCAAGAAGTAGTGCGTATTTTTCATATACATCAGGAAACAGAACCGTTTCAAATATGTCAGTTTCATCCTCAAAGCTGACAAACTGCATCAGGTGCCTGTCTTTTGTTAGGACGGTTTTAGCCGTGACCATTATTCCGGCCACAAGAATCTTTTTTCCTGTGTAGTTTGCCAGTGCAGAGGCTTTTATCGGATTTTCTTTTATCATTTTTCTGTAATAGCTCATCGGGTGTTCGGAGAGGATGAATCCGAAGGTTTCTACCTCGAGGGACAGGGATTTTTCTCTGGAGTAGGGGGGCAGTTCTGGGACTTTTATTTCGGATTGAGAGGAATCCTCCAGCTCCTGAAACAGGTTGCCCTCATACCATCCTTTTTCCCGCAGAGTGGAGTTTGTCGATATATTTGATGCAATTGCATTTGCAATGTAGAGAAGTTGCGGAGTATTGTATTTCTCCACGGATTTAAAGCATCCGGCTTTAATAAGTTGTAATAGATCTTTGGGCGATGGGTTCATCCTCTCAATGAAGTCCTTCAGGCTTTTAAAAGGCCCTCTCTTCTCCCTTTCAATTTCGATTAAGGTTGCAAGGGATGCAGAGAGATTTTTTATCAGCATGAAGCCTATAACGATTCTGTCCTTAAT
>JALXDB010000094.1 GCA_026990615.1 Spirochaetota bacterium | reverse complement strand
GAGAAAGTTTTGGAAAAACTCCGGGAGAACTATTTGAACATTGAGTGGATCTTTAACGAAGTTATTGAAGAGCTCGCAGAGAATTTACAGAGATCCGACAATGCATACTTTCGTGAAAGGGCTCCGGATGTAATCTCCATAGGTCAAAAAGTACTGAAAAACCTGCTCGGTGGCGAGGAGCTCAAGTTTCCAACATATATACAAAACCCTATAGTGATAGCCCATACAATATTTCCACCTGAATTTGTATCTTTTTATAAACTAGGCGTGAAGGCCGTTGTAACGGAAATAGGCGGTAAAACCTCCCATGTTGCTATTATGGCAAGAGACCTGAATATACCTGCTGTTGTTGGAGTTAAGAATATTACAAAAAAGGTTAAAACCGGGGAAAAGGTAATTGTGGACGGCACCGTGGGTGCTGTAATTATAAATCCGGAAGAAAAAACTCTGAATTTTTACCTTAATAAGGAGAAAAAACAGGAAAAGTATGAGAAGGAACTAAGAAGCAGGGAGAAAGGCAGGTGCATTTTAAAATCCGGAGAAGAGGTTTATTTAATGGCAAATCTGGACATTGAAGAGGAACTTGATCTGATAGATGAGAACGTGCTGTCCGGAATAGGACTTTTCAGGACCGAGTACATATTTTTAAACAGGGACAGTGAACCCGACGAGGAAGAACAGTTTAACATATATAGAGAAACCCTTGAAAAGATGAATCCCAAAGAAGTTACAATAAGGGCGATAGATATTGGCGGAGATAAAAAGCCCCTTTATGTTGAATATCCCGAAGAAAAAAACCCATTTCTCGGCTGGAGAGGAATAAGGTTTGCTCTTTCCAATGTTAATATGCTCAAAACTCAGATTAAAGCCATATACAGGGCGTCTGTATATGGCAACTGCAGGCTGATGTTTCCTATGATTAACGATACGGATGAAATAGAGGAGATAAGAAAGATAATTGGTGAAGTTAAAGAAGAACTCGATAGTTCAGGAGTTAAGTACAGAGAAATACCGATAGGTATAATGGTTGAAACTCCGTCCAGTGTGATACTGCTGGACAGAATCTCAGAATATATAGATTTTATCAGTGTTGGAACAAATGATCTAATCCAGTACACACTTGCCATCGACAGGGGTAATATGCTTGTTGCATCAGATTTTGATCCGAGTCACCCTGCTATTCTGAGGTCTTTAAAATTGATAGCCGAAATATCAAAAAAAGCCAATCTTGATCTGAGCATATGCGGTGAGATGGCAGGTGATCCCCTCTATACCCTGCTTCTTATCGGGCTGGGATACAGAAAGCTGAGTATGAGCATAATGAATATTCCGCTTATAAACAATATTTTATGCAACTCTACAGTCGAGGAGGCTGTAAAAATCTCCGAGCATGCCCTTTCTCTTGTATCGAAAAAGGAAATCCATAGATTTTTAACAGAGGAGATGACGAGTAGATTTGAACAACTGGAGGATTATTTCAGGGAAAATGTCTGAATTAGAACCAATTAAAGTAGCCATTATAGGGAAACCAAACGTTGGAAAGTCATCTCTCTTTAACAGACTTGTAAAAAAGAGAAAAGCTATAGAATCGCCGCAACCGGGTATAACAAGGGATGTAAATTTCGAAGTAATAAAGTTGGATAGTATTCCTGTAAGAATTGCCGATACAGGAGGTATTTCCAGATCAAAAGAAAAGATAAGTTCAAAGGTGAATGAAATCAATCTTAACCTTATTAAAGAATCTGATATTGTAATATTTCTTTGCGATGTTCATAGTCTAACGATAGAAGATCAGCATATTGCTGAACAATTGAGAAAATTATCAAAGCCAACAATTCTTGCCGTTAACAAGGTGGATAATAGTGATCTTGAAAGCGATGTGTACGATTTCTATTCCCTTGGATTCAACAGGATTCTGCCGATATCTGTTGTGCACAACAGGGGAATAGACCAACTAAAAGAAGAACTCCTCAATTTAATCTATGAGTTTTATGCCGACAGAATTACAGGTGATGAATCGCATATCGAAACCAGGGAAATTAAAGTGGCAATAGTCGGAAGACCGAATGTTGGTAAATCTTCCATTCTGAATATGCTGCTGGGCCGTGACAGGGCAATAGTTAGCGATACTCCCGGAACTACAAGGGACGCTATCGATGAAATCCTTGATTACAGGAATTACAAAATCAGATTTATTGATACGGCGGGTATCAGAAAATACAGAAAGATAAAAGAAAGTGTAGAATTCTACAGTCTGACAAGAGCACAGAAGGCAATCAAAGAATCGGATATATCTATTTTAATCATAGATGCAACCGAGGGTATAACTTCACAGGATAAAAAAATATCGGATCTTGTAGTTAAAGAAGGCAAGGCCTTAATTCTTGCCGTAAATAAATGGGACTTAATGCAGGATATGAATGTTCGAGAAAGAGATTATTTTGATCAATTAGATTACAAATTTCCCCATATAGGATTTGCTTACAAAATAACAGTGTCGGCCAAAACCGGTTACAATAAATTAAAACTTTTAAATGCTATAATAAAGGTTTATAATAACTATACAAAAAAGGTTAAAACAAGTGTACTAAACTCATTTTTACATGGATTAAGTCATCATGGATTGTATATCAAATACGGTTATCAGAAGGACACGGCGCCCCCGATTTTTGAATTCTTTGTAAATAGATCAGAAAGGGTTGATGAGAATTACAGGAGATTTATCGCCAACAAACTGAGAAAGAGTATCGATTTTACGGGAGTACCTGTAAATATTCTGATTAGAAGTGATTAGACCAGTTTATTTGATGTTGGATGGACCACCATGCTAAAGATAATTTTCTTTTTCATAATATCCTTTTTCATCGGCGGAATTCCCACAGGATATATTGCAGTCAGGCTTGCTGAAAAAAAAGATATAAGGAAATACGGAAGCGGAAATATTGGTTTTACCAATGTATTCAGAGTATCCGGTTTTAAGATTGCCTCTATAGTACTGGTAATAGATATTGCAAAGGCATTTTTAACAACCTACTACTTTGCCAGTTTTGCAGAAAATTTCGAGCTGTTTAGATTATTATTTGGCTTAACAGTAATACTCGGAAATATATTCTCGCCCTATTTAAAATTTAAAGGCGGTAAGGGGGTTGCCACTGGACTTGGAGTTGCTATTGCTGTAAGCCCTTACGGTGTTGTAGCATCACTAATTGTTTTTCTGATTGTTGTTTTTGTGTTCAGATATGTTTCCCTTGGTTCACTATCTGCGGCTTTTACATTTTTAATATCAAATATATATCTTTATTTGCGGTTTGAAGATATATACCAGCTTGTTTTCTCTATAATACTCTTTGTGTCAGTGGTACTTACTCACCGTGAAAACATAAAGAGATTAATTTCCGGGACAGAGAATAAAATTGGAAAAAGAAAAGAGTAAGCTTTTTTTTTCGATAGGAGATGTATCTAAAATAACAGGTGTAAAACCTTATATACTTAGATACTGGGAGAAGGAGTTTCCCTTTCTCCAGCCTTTAAAGAATAAATCGGGCCACAGGTTGTACACCAAAAGGGATATAGGTATTGTGCTTTCAATTAAAGAGCTCGTTTACGTAAAGGGGTACAGTGTCCCCGGAGCAAAAAAAGTTCTCTGGGATTCTTTGCTAAAGAGGAAGAGATCTGCCGTTTACGAGAGGATAGAGGATATAAAGAACGATCTATATGAAATGCTCGAGATTATAAATCGAAATATCTAATACCTGTTTTCTAAGATATCATCTATTAATCCTGAGCTTAACAAAGAGTTTATTCTTTCAATTCCTTCTTTCAATTCTCCTGATTTCTTAAACCTTATCCTTATATCAAACTCCCATTTTTCAAAGTCTTTTGGAGTTTCAATTCTTACGTTCTTTGGAAGTCCGAGTTTATTTAACTTTTGATATACTCTTTCAATAAATGCTGCTCTTTCGGGATATCTTTTTTTGAAAATTATGTTAAAAATTCGCTCAGCTTTCTGGGGAGGGTCAATTTTAAGCTCCTGTATCTTTGCTATCTCATCTGAGTTTATGATTTCATCAATATCTAAACTGTCACGAACAGAAATATCGTAGATCATCTCAAGTATTTCATCTCTTTTTTTGATGCCAAATTTTAACCCGTGGATAAATTTGAATAGTTTTCCCCAGTATTCATCTTTGAACAGAGTTATGATCTTTACAGCGTTTATTTCGTTGACTTCACCAGATACGATTAATTCCTTAGCAAAGTCTGGAAGTTTATAGATTTTACTATATCCACTGATCATATTCCTGTTCAATGGAATTCCAAGGATCTTATATATATCATTTCCAATATCATCAAGAAAGATTTTTATGAACAGAGATTTTTCTACCGGATTTATACCTCCCATCTCCTTTTTTAAGCCGTAAAGACCAAAGAATACACTCTTTTTCCCCTCACCGGCATCGAAGAAAAGGGCATTTTTTATTCTATTTGTTTTTTTAATTTGATTTAATACAGATTCAATATTAATCGATGGATAAAAGATTTTGCCTTCTTTAACTAATACTGGAGGAAGGGCACTTCTTTCAAATTCAGTTTTTTGGGTTGAAGTTTTATATTCTACTTTATATCTTTCCTCGTTTAAATCAACCCTCGAAAGGTCTATATCTTCAGCGAAATGCAGCTCCATTTCTCACCTTTGAAGATAATCAGATAAAAATAAAGACTACGGACCGGTAGTAAGCCGGGTTCTGTTTTAATGGCCATCTATCTTGGATGCGAAAAGCATCTCAAGCAGCCTACCCGCGGGCTTGAAGCGGGGAACTTCATGCCCGTTTATTCGGCCTTGCTCCGAGCAGGGTTTACCAGCCACTGGAATGTCACCATTCCAGGCGGTGAGCTCTTACCTCACCCTTTCACCCTTACCCCTTAACGGGGCGGTCTGGTTTCTGTGGCACTTTCCGTAGGATTTCTCCTCCTGGGTGTTACCCAGTGCTCTCCCCTTTAGGAGCCCGGACTTTCCTCAGGAACCGGACCTTTATCCGATTCCCGCGGCCAATCTGCCGGTCCGTAGTCTTTATTGTCAAGTATTCTATTAAGTATCCAATCGGAGACCCTGTTGTTCTCTCTTTTCACATGGATAAGTTCTATATTCTTAAAATTTTTCAATAATCCTATAGCTTCCTTGTAAAGAGGAGCAATAGATCTACTTTTAACTTTATATTTTCCGTTTATCTGATTTACTATTAATTCACTATCGGAGATAATCGTTATTTTTTCATTGTTATCTGCTGTTCTCAGCAGGTATTTTAATGCTTCAATTAATGCTGTGTATTCAGCCCTGTTATTTGTTGTTACTCCAATCTTCTTGCCTAATCTGTATATCTCAGAACCGTCTCTGTAGACTACAAATCCGATTGCAGCGTTTCCGGGATTACCTCTTGAACCTCCGTCAATATAAACCTCTATCACAGACTCTTCCTGATATTAAATTTAAATAATTTTTATATTACTTTCAAATATTTTAAGAAAGGGAAATAATCTAGATTGCAATATCCTGAGGTTCTTCTTCAAAATAGTAGAGAATTCTGGAGCAATTCGGACAGAATATTATGCTCTCCTCTCTTCTTACATCATTTACGAATTGTGGTGGTAGAATCATATTGCAGCCCATACAGATATTGTTTTTTATTGAAACTATTCCTATCCCATCTTTCTTTTTAACTATTTTTTCGAACTTGTATATAATTTCATCATCAAGGCCGGATGAAATCTCCTCTTTTTCTTTTAAATAGCCTTCCAGCTCTCTTTTTTTATTCTCCAGTTGTTCGTTTACTTCCTTTTCCTTTACTGCTATTTCTTCCTTCAACCTTGCATACTCTTCTTCCTGATTTTCTATCTCCCTGTTTAATTTAACTATTTCGCTGTTCAGGTCCTCCTCCTGCTCCTTCATTAAACTAATTTTCTCTTCTATCTGGGCAATTTCGCTTGTCAGAGCCTCGTACTCTTTCTGTGTTTTAATTTGAAGAATCTGGCCCTCATACTTTTCTTTATCTCTATTCAGAGCTTCTATATTTTTTAGAATGTCTTCGACCGTTTTTTTATAATTTTCAATATTTTCCTTTTCCTCTTTAAGGCTCCTCTCAAGCCTTTCATATTTTGCCTTTAAGGCATTCAGTTCCCTGGGAATTTCCTTTAACTCGTCTTCGGCTTTAAACTCTTTTAACAATACATCTTGGAGCTTTATTAATTTATCAAAAACTTCTTTCATCTTTCCCATCTTTATACTCTCTAATACATTGATTTTCCGGCTATAATATATAAGTAAAGTTTTAAAAAGTAAAGAAAGATGTATTTAGCAGTTCAAGAGATGCATATAGGCATTCTATATATAATTTTTGAATCTCTTTGCTTACCAAAAAAATTTATTTTATATTTTATTGGTTAGTTTCACACAATGTTTTTAAGGAGCGCCTTGATGGCTTCAGAAGATGGGATTAGAAACAGTTCGGGTAAAGATTTCATAAGGGAAATTATAATTGAAGATTTAAAATCGGGAAAGGTTAAGGAGGTTGTAACAAGGTTTCCTCCGGAGCCCAACGGTTATCTTCATATCGGACATGCAAAATCCATCTGTCTGAACTTCGGAATTGCAGTAGAGTTCGGAGGAAGGTGCCACCTCAGGTTTGACGATACAAATCCTGTAAAGGAGGATGTTGAGTATATAGAATCAATAAAAAGGGATGTGAAATGGCTGGGTTTCGACTGGGGTGAACATTTATACTATGCATCCGACTATTTTGATAAATTCTACGAGTATGCTGTACAGCTTATCAAAGATGGTAAGGCATACGTGGATAGTTTGTCAACCCAGGAGATCAAGGAGTATAGAGGAACATTGACAGAACCGGGGAAAAACAGTCCTTACAGGGACAGATCTGTCGAGGAAAACCTCAAACTTTTTGAAAAGATGAGAAAAGGCGAGTTCGAAGAGGGAGAATGTGTGTTAAGGGCAAAAATTGATATGGCATCACCAAACCTCAATATGAGGGATCCGGTAATTTATAGAATCAAAAAGGCATCCCATCATAGATCCGGTGATAAGTGGTGTATATATCCCATGTATGATTTTGCCCATCCCCTTTCAGATGCAATAGAGGGAATCACTCACTCCCTGTGCACCCTTGAATTCGAAGACCACCGCCCTCTCTACAACTGGTTTATCGAAAACCTCCCGGTGCCGGCTAAACCAAAACAGATTGAATTCGCTAGATTGAACCTGACTTATACAGTTATGAGTAAAAGAAAGCTGAGCAAACTTGTAGAGCTCGGTATAGTTAATGGATGGGATGATCCCCGCATGCCGACAATCTCGGGACTCAGAAGAAGAGGCTACACACCAGAAGCAATCAGGGATTTTAGTAACAGGATAGGAGTTGCCAAGAGTAATAGTATAGTTGATATAAATTTACTGGAACATTGTTTGAGGGAGGATTTAAACAAAAGGGCACAGAGAGCAATGGTAGTTTTAAAACCTTTGAGGGTTACCATAGAGAATTATCCCGAGGGGCAGGTCGAGTACCTTGAAGCTGAGAACAACCCGGAGGACCCCTCTATGGGCAAAAGAAAAATCCCCTTTTCAAGAACTCTATATATTGAAGAAAGTGATTTTAAATTGGATCCACCACCAAAATACTTCAGACTTGCTCCGGGTATAGAGGTAAGACTAAAATACGCGTACTATATTAAATTTAAAGATCTGATTAAAAATAAAGATACAGGAGAAATTGAAGAGATAATCTGCACCTACGACCCGGAGTCGAAAGGTGGATGGACAAATGACGGAAGAAAGGTAAGAGGGACACTTCACTGGGTATCTGCGGAATTTGCCGTTCCCCTGGAGGTAAGACTCTATGACAGACTTTTTACCAGAGAGAATCCAGATGATTC
>JALXDB010000093.1 GCA_026990615.1 Spirochaetota bacterium | reverse complement strand
CTTTTAACTGCAATGGACGAAAAGATTATCTATATACCCAAGTTTGGAAAGGTGGAAGCAAAGGAAGGTTTTTTAATAATAGCAACGCAAAATCCTGAAGAATATATAGGCACATCACAGCTCAGCGAGGCCTTAAAAGACAGATTTATATGCATTACCCTGAACTACCAGTCTGAAGAAGAGGAAAGGGAAATAGTAAAACTGAGGTCTAGATGTAAGGATAACGACATAATAAATGTAGCGGTAAAGGTTGCAAGAGGAACAAGAGATGAAAAAGAGATAAGGAGAGGCTCTTCTATCAGAGGAGCAATTGACCTTGCTGACCTGTTTCACGAGAGCTTTCAGAACTTTAACGACGATATCGATAAATGGCTTGACTGTGCCAAGCTGGCGTTTCTTACCAAAATTGAACTTCAGGACTTTACAGAGGATAAATTTGAAGAGACCTTAAAGAAATTGATAATAAAGGCCCTGGATGAGTATAAGATAGAAAAGGACACAGGCTCTGGTCCAAATGCTTCTTTAAAAAATAAAAATGAGATCGATCCTGCCAGAATAGAATATTTAGAAAAAAAAAAGTAGAGATTGATATCCACGGTCTTCTGGACAGTCTAACTTTAAGTATCAAAGAAAAAAGATATGAAGACATTATGACCCTCCTCTACAGGATACCCCAATCTCTCAACGATGTTCTCAATGAAGAGTATCTTCCGGTAATCATGGACCTTGTAAAAAATCTTGAAACCGGAATGCTTCAGATAAAAATACTGTCGATGGTTCAGGAAAGGGCTGACCCCATAAAAAAAGAAGAAATCCGAAAAATGCTCCTTCAAAAGATCACCTATCTCTCTCAAAAGATCGCCGCCGGTCCAACGGGGATTACGAAATCCATAGTCACCCGGTATAGGCCAGGGCTCGATGAAATTGATGTAGATAGAACATTGGAAGAACAGCTTGGACACAGGGCGCTCGAGTACGAGAACATCTACTGCCATGAAAAGATCAAGCAGAAGAGCAGTTACGTCCTCATGCTCGACGTATCAAACTCCATGCATCAGGAAAAGATTGCGGTTGCAACAATTGCCACCGGAGTCTTTGCCCAAAAGCTCAGAAACGACAACCATGGAGTTATTACCTTTGCCAAAGATGTAAATACTATAAAGGATGTAAAAGATCCAAACATATTACCAGCCCTTGTGGATAGAATGCTCCAGATAAAGAGTGGAGGGTCAACCAATATCAGACTTGCCCTTCTAAAGGGCCTTGAAATGCTCGATAAGACACAGTCAAAAATTAAAACCGGTATAATAGTAACAGACGGCTGGGCTACAACAGGAGGTGACCCGGTTGAAATTGCAGCACGGTACGACAGGCTACATGTACTTGGCATATCCTTTGGACTTGGAGGCTCCGACCCAATAACCAACAAAAATATGGCAAAAAAGGGGCGGGGTAAGTATATCCATATTCAACGGTTTGACGACCTGCCCTTTGGTATTGTAAGAATTCTTACAAACAAATAAAAAAGGCTGGAATTAATCCAGCCTTTTACGATTCATAAAAGTCTTTGTCCTTCTCCTGCCCCGCAATCCTCTGCAGGGCAGGAGAATCTAATTTCATTCTTTTTTACATTTTTATTTCAGCTGGTTTTTTCTACTTTTGAAACCGTCTATTTATACACCCAATAGCTTAAGTATTACGGGCCTAATTTTTTACTGCCCCTTACTTCTCGCCCTTTACTTCTATAATCTTGGGCTGAGATTCAGGGGCTTTTGGTACCTCTATATTGAGAATTCCATTCTTAAAGTGAGCAGTAATTTTATCTACATCAGTATTTTCAGGCAGTGAGAAAGATCTGGTGAAACTGAAGCTCTTTCTCTCCTTTCTTATATAGCCCTTCTTGCTCTCTTCCTTTGTCTCTTCTTTCTTTGAAGAGATGGTCAGCACATTATTTTCAACTTTAACCTCAACATCTTTTTCGGTTAAACCCGGTAATTCCGCCTCGATTACATATTTGTCTTTCTCTTCTCTTATATCAACCGCCGGAACCTTTACATCTTCTGCCGTATCTTCAAAAAATCTCTCGATAAACCTGTCGAATCTATCAAGATCAAAGATATCAAGTGCGCTCGGCCTTCTTCTGATCAGGTTCATAACCATCACCTCCTTTTCTTAAATATTTTCCACATATTAAGTAGCAAAAAACATGCCAGATTTTTGTTTCTGAATAACACACAGCTACTTGTAACTATTTATATTACAATTATTTATACAATTTCGTTTAAAATATTCCCGTCTAAAATTAACGAAAGCAATACCTGTATCATTATTATACAT
>JALXDB010000092.1 GCA_026990615.1 Spirochaetota bacterium | reverse complement strand
TTTGAAAAATCCGGGTCTCTTCATTTTAGTATATTTCCAGATCTCTAATTTTTATCTCCTTTGAACCGGAGTGTTATTTATATCTTTACACTACTAACCACAGTGTCAATTAAATAATTACCTGAATTTAAAAGGATATATAAATCTTAGAAAGTTTTGAGTTTGTGAACTTCCCGTTTTGTAAAAATTCCACCGGGACTAACAAACAGCACAATTAAGAGTACCAATAGTGCTACAGCATCTTTATAGCCACTTGATATTAACCCCGCAGAATATGACTCCAGCAGGCCTATAATTATACCCGCTGCTATAGATCCCCACATATTGCCCAGTCCTCCCATTATTGCCGTGCCAAAACCCTTCAGACCCAAAAGGGAGCCCCTGTCATAGTCAACAAGTGTAATAGGAGTTACTATAACTCCGGCAATGCTTCCTATTAATGCACTTAGTGCAAAAGAAAGAAGCACCATCGATTTTACATTAATTCCAACTATACTTGCTGCCATCTTGTTGTACGAACAGGCTTTCATCGCCTTTCCCAGTATGGTTAAATTAAAAAAGAACATTAGGAAAATTACTATTATGAAAAGGATACCCAGTATCCATAATGTTTGCGGTAATATAGTAGCCCCGAAGAAGTGTATAGGTTTATCACCGCTGAATGAGGGTAGAGCATACGCATCCTTTCCCCATAGAAACATTGCGCCCCCTTTGAACAGTATGGATGCTGCAATAGTGATGATGATGAGAGTGATTACCTGTGGATTTTTCAACGGATGTATTGCGAATCTTTCAAACAGGATTCCGATTATTGTAACTATAACAACTGAAATCAAACATGCAAAAAAGAGTGGTAGGTGTATATTTTCATAGAAATATACGGCAATCATCCCCCCCAGCATGACGAAATCGCCCTGGGCGAAGTTGATGATACCCGTTGAATTGTAGATTATATTAAATCCAATAGCTACCAGGGCGTATATGCTTCCTATTGTTATTCCAGAAAGGGTGTATTGAAGCAGTTGGTTCGACAAATTCACAGATAAACGCTCCCGCACCTAGTTTTTTGTTTTATTAGATTAACCGGTAAAGCAAAAACTTTAGGGAGGATACCGGCTGTAAAGTATCCTCCCTTTTTATTCTATTGAGATAAACTAATTTACTGTTCTAAAATAGTGAACTTTCCGTTTTTAACTGTTAGCATTTCAAATGAGTCAGGTGTAAGACCGTTATGGTCCTCAGGTGAAAAATTGAAAATGCCCGCGGTTCCAACAAAACCTTTTGTATTTTCTATTGCATCTCTTATAGCGGCTTTATCCGCACCTGCTTTTTTAATTGCATTTATAAGTATCCACATAGCATCCCATGCATGGCCACCAAAAGTGCTGACCGGTTCATTATACCTTTCTTCGTAGAGCTTTTTGTACTCCATAAGGACCTTTTTTTGAGGATTTGAATCGGGAACCTGATCTGCAACGAGCAACCTTCCTGCGGGGAATATGATTCCCTCTGCTGCTTCACCTGCAGCCTTTACGTATTTAATATTTCCAAAACCGTGGCTGAGAAACAGTGGAATATTCATTCCAAGCTGCCTCATATTCTTGGCCACTATAACCTGTGCAGGTACAATTGACCAGTTTACGATTGCCTGGGCATCAGTGCCTCTTATTTTCGTCAGTTGCGGAGTCATATCGGTGTCTTTGGGCCCGTAGGTTTCATCAGCAACAATTTTAATTCCATACTCCGGAGCCAGTTTTTTTAGCTGCTCCCTGCCGGCATTTCCAAAACCTGTTGTCCCGGACATAATTGCAATTTTAGTAATTCCATGTTTTTTCATATATTCATAGATTTTAATAACAGCGTGTCTGTCGAGCTGGGGTGTTTTGAAAACCCATTTCTTTACAGGCTTGACTATTGTTTCTGCTGCAGCACAGGAGATTAAAGGAGTCTGGGCTTTCTCAACAATTGGAATAACAGCCATAGTGGTGCCGCTTCTTGAAGGACCAATAATTGCAAGGACTTTATCGCTGTTGATAAGTTTTTTTGTCGCATTTACTGCTTTTGTAGCGTCGCCGACTGTATCCTCAATAATAAGTTCAATGGGAATCCCGTTTATACCGCCCTTTTTGTTTACCATATCGGCGACCATTACAGCAGTGTTTCGTTCAGGTTCACCCAGCCATGATGCTGGACCTGTTATAGCGAATATCCCCCCTATTTTGTAGCTTTTTACTTCTTCCTTTTTTCCGGAAGCCATAAAGCTTAAAGCCACAACAATTAGAAAAATAAATACCACAACTAATGTTAATGCCTTTTTCATGTTTTTTACTCCTGTTTTTTAA
>JALXDB010000091.1 GCA_026990615.1 Spirochaetota bacterium | reverse complement strand
TTCTCCTTCAAAACCAGCACCATAGGGAACGGGGATCGGAATTTTCTCGATTTTTATTGTAAGGCCCCTCAACTCTATTGCCCTGCTTATGATTTCATCAAGTTTAACTCCGGAGATTACATGCTCGTAGGTACAGATTCCTGTTGGTAGTATCTGGGGAATATTTACATCGGATATAACGGGAAAGCCAAAATTTATAGCTCCGGCGGCTGTTGCATACTTTTCATCTGTTATCAATTGGTCTTTCGGTACATTGGAATCGGCCCCGAGAGCCATAACAAATGCATGAACCCTCTCTTTGTTGTATATTAAGATGTCCCTGGCTGCCTGAAAATCTCCAGGTTCAATTCCGCCAAATGTCATAGCCGATCTGGCAGCGAAGTTTAATGCATGTACCGCTGCAGTTATCTCCTTCCCATATGGGACGAGAAAGGTGTCCCAGTTCATTTCAATGCCTTCTTCTGCAAGCTGCTCAGCAATGGAAACACCATCGGTGTTGCCAGCCATAAATACAAGAATATTTCTCTCCTGAAGCCCCCTCACTAGTTCTACAGCCTGTTGATTTGTCGGAGTTCTTCCTACAATTGCAGCAAATCCCGGCATTCTACCATCAACGAGCTTTATACCCTGCATCCTAAGGGTACTGTCATCTGTGAATCCAAGCCATATGCCCTCGGTTGGATTTGGCCCTATAACATACTTCAAAGATTCTATTATCTCTTCAGCTATTAAGGTTGCAACTCCTGCATCGAGGGCATCACCTAAATAGGGAAGCCATAGTTCCTCTGATGGCACTTCTGGAAGAAGTTTTTTAGCCTCCTGAAGAGACTCTTCCAAATCGCCGAGTTTTTGAACCTTCTGGCCTAAAAATAGCAGAATAATTGGAAGGTAGTATGCGGTATTAGGATATTCAACTTTCTCATCTTTTCCCTTTTTTTCAATTGCTTCCTGAAGTTTTTCTTCTGCCTGTTTTACTATTTTATGAGCTCCTCTGATTGCTGCAGTTGCTATTATCTTGGACATAATTTAACTCCTTTTTGATTATTGAAAGATGATATATTCAAACAGCTCTGCCATTTTCAGCAGAACCTGAACAACGATCATAGCTACTCTGTGCTCCACATTCCCGATGTTTTTGTAATCTGGTTTTCAAGTATCTTTCTTCTGCAGTCTGGACATAAATCATAAAGCTCAGCATCGATATTCAATGAATAATCTTTTTGAAGCTTTTCTAATTGAATAACAGGACCAAAGAGTTTTCCGCACTCCCTGCATCTTTTTACATCGAGTTCAGCCCAGTTATTAACATTTACCTTTTCCCCTTCTTCTATAATCTTTATAACCCCTGTCGGACATACATAAGCACATGCTCCACAGCCTATACATACATCCTGGGCAATTTTAAAAGGAGTAAGGACCTTTTTTCTAACCCCGCGGAATGCTGTGGTAATGCTGTATGAATGGATAAGCTCCGAACATACCCTGACGCATAAACCGCACAGAATACAGTTTGCCTCACCTTTATCAACCGCAGTATATTTCCTAGGATCAGCATTGTACTCTCTGGCAAGTTCCAACAATTTTTCAGAAACAGGGGCTCTTGATAGAAGAAGTTCGAGAATAACTCTCCTTTCCCTCATTATTTTAGGCGATTTTGTTTGGACTACCATTCCTTCCTCTATAGGACAAACGCATGATGCATCCACCCATGTTTTCTTTTTACCCCTTTTCTCTGTTGTAACTTCGACCACACATATTCTGCACGACCCGGATGGAGTTAAAGATTCAAGATAACATAAAGTAGGAACAGATATATTATTCCTCCTTGCAACCTCAAGTATTGTTTCTCCTTCGTTTCCCTTTACTTCAACTCCATCTATTGTAAGTGTAATCATTTAACCGGTCCCTCTTGATTAAATAGATTCAAACTTTCTCAATTGCTCCAAATGGACATACGCTATAGCAAATTCCGCACTTGCTGCACTTATCCTGAATTATTTTGTGTACAACTTTTCGTGCCCCTTCAATTGCGTTCTGGGGGCAGTTCTTCAAGCAAATCATACAGGCTTTACATCTTTCTTCTATTATTCTAAATTCGAACAGGTCTTTACAGACTTTTGCCGGACATTTTTTATCTTTAATGTGTCTTTCGTATTCTTCTCTAAAGTATTTCAGTGTACTTAGAACTGGATTAGGGGCTGTTTTCCCGAGGGCGCACAGGGAGGAATCCTTTATTACATATGCCAGTTCTTCAAGGGTTTCCAGATCCTCCATTGTACCTTTGCCCTCTGTTATCTTCTCCAGGATTTTGTACAGCTGGTAGGTTCCCTCCCTGCATGGTGT
>JALXDB010000090.1 GCA_026990615.1 Spirochaetota bacterium | reverse complement strand
AAAAAAAAAAAAAAAGCCGTTAAAAAGGATAAAAATTTCTTTGAAATATTGACGAAATGGTATATTATACTAATATGTAATATATCTTCTAATAGTATCGACACAATACAATTTTAAAGTAGATGTGGAGGGTTTGATGATTGAGGATATTCGGGATAGATTGAACTACAACTATAAAATCACAGCTAAAAAGTTTAGAGAAACCTCAATCAATGCTGAAAGATTTGGCACACCACAACTGTTGTACGATTCAGCAGAGAGAAATATAAAAACACTTGAGGATTTAATAGCGATAATAAGAGAGTTAAAAAAAGACCGAAAATACAGTATAGTTGATTCTTACCCTGAAAATAAGGCAATTGTTAAATTAGAGGTAAAAGCTGAAAATTTAATAAGGGAGATAAAAGACAAAGGTTTGATGTACGTTGAGCTAAACCCTCCTTTTTTAAGAAAAGCAAGAGAAATATTTGATTTGTACGATAAGGAACTTGATAAATTAACTAAGTAGAACATGCCCGCCGATTCTAATATAACATCCTGTTATATTAAACCGTTATTTTGTATGCACCTCCTAGAGTTATAGCCTCTTTTTAAAGAAAATATTATGTTATTAGAACATGGTGCTATCTTTAAAATATTTGATTAAAATCCAAGTTCAGTATGCCATTACAGTAAAATGAAAAGAATTGAAGATCTGGTCTCACTGTTCAGTTCAACCTTTGATATAACGAAAATTATTGATGCCATAACGGGTGAAACAAAAGGGAAATACGAAATTAGCGGACTAAAAGGTGGGGGAAAGGCATTATTTGTTTTATCCATTTTTAGACAGCTTAAAAGCAACGGAATAAATTTTGTCATTACAGCAAGAAATAATAGAGAAGCAGTCAGCATTTTCAATGATATCAAGTTTTTTTCACCGAATGAACCGGTGTACCTAATCCCATCGAGAGAAACCCTTCCGTATGACAACACACGTATACACCCAGAGTTGCTGTTTAAAAGGATGAAAGCACTTAATGCATTTATTGAGGAAGGTTCCGCAATATTTATTGTTCCTGTTAGAAGTCTTGTTGATTTCTATATGCCTGTTAATGTTTTTAAAAGAGCTGTTATAAGTTTTATTAAAGGTGGCAATTACAATTTATCAGAGATTGAAAGAAATCTTTCAGCTATAGGTTACGAGAGAGTTGACAGGGTAGTTGAGCATGGGAGCTTTGCAGTGAGAGGGGATTTACTAGATATATTTCCTGTCAATGAAGAGTATCCTTTCAGAATTAGTTTTTTCGATACCGAGGTTGAGTTTATAAAAAGATTTTCACCGGAGACCCAGAGATCTATAGATGAGGTTTATGAGATAAAGGTAATCCCTGCTGGAGAGGTTATCACAGAAATAGCCGGGTTAAGCGATTACATTAGAAGCGAGTATCTTGAGAATTATCTATTTATAAAGAATAAACCAGGTGTTAAAAGTATATCACCGGAGAATTATACAGGTTCAATCTATAAAAAGCCCTCCATGCTTACCGATTATGCCGGTCAATCTGCGGTCTATGTCTTCGATTCGTATTCCGATTGTATCAAACAGGCCTCGTTCTATTATAATGAAGCTGAAAGACTGTATATGGAGAAGGTAAAAGAGATTGATGGTCTGCCAAAACCTGACAGCGTTGTATTGAATCCCGATAGGATAGGGAATGTTATTAAAAATTACATCGATATACTGGAAATACCCACTGACAGAGAAAGAAACTTTGACTTTAATATGCTTGAAAAAAGAGGGTACAGGGGGCAGATAAAGAGTTTTAAAGATGATATTGAAGATTATTTGATAAATGGATACTCCGTTTACGTTGGGGCAAACTACTCGGGGCAGGTCGACAGGTTGAAGGAAATTTTGAAGGATATGCTGGAGAGGTATAAAAACCTTCATATTGTTAAGATGGATATTTCCGAGGGCTTTATTTCTCATGAAATGAAGATCTTTGTCATTCTGGATAGAGAGATTTTTAACAGGAAGAGAAGAGAAAAATCAGCTTTTTTAAAGGTGAAATCAAGGCCTATTGAGGGAATTCTTGATATTGAAAACGGTGATTACATAGTCCATGTTGAGCATGGAATAGGTATATACAGGGGTATAGAAAAGTTAAAGGCCGGTAACGTAGAAAAAGATTTTGTTAAAATAGAGTACAGGGATGGCGATGAAATCTTTGTTCCAATTGATCAGATCAATCTTTTACAGAAGTATGTGGGGTACAAAGGCAGAACACCGAGAATAGACAAGCTCGGTACAGATACGTGGAAGAAGATAAAAGAGCATGTGAAAAAATCGGTGAAAAATCTTGC
>JALXDB010000089.1 GCA_026990615.1 Spirochaetota bacterium | reverse complement strand
TCAGCACCTATATTTAATGATGAAGATAAAATGGTGGGTGTGCTTGGGTTCGATATTCAGTTTGAAGATCTTGTAAGAGCAGAAGATTTAAACTGATTTGATAAAACCAAAACTAAAATATTTATCTAATGTTTATCTAGGGTAAAATTCGATTTTTTGCGTTTTAATATAATCAGTTAAACGCCATTTTTACGCTATTGAAAATGTAAGATTATTTATTTTTTGAATCAAAATTGAGTTTACTATAAAATTCGGTTTTTATCCTTTCGATGTGAAGAAATATCTCTTATTTTCGAACGTAACGTAGTGAAGTGCAATTGTGGGCGTAGCAAAATAATTCTTTTTCATCTTTTGAACAGAGTGATGAACTCTTTGTCACATAAGGAATTACAGATTTTGGGCATAAAATCAATTTGATGAATCAAGTCTTGAAATGACAGTACTCTACCTTTTTAGTGTGGGCTCAAAATTGAAAACTCTACCTTGGCCTTATTCAAAAATTTTTATCTAAACAGGTACTCCGTGGAGATCGTAGGTCTCAGCCTTTGTAATTCTGCACTTAACAAGAGATGGCACCTTTATCTTTTTATGTGAATGAATCACAAATACTCCGTCGACTTCAGGAGCAAAGTGGTAGTCTCTGCCAAAATATATATTCTCGCCTTTTACTTTTTCTTCAACAAGAACATCAACAACCTTACCTACATCCCTTTTTAGAAGCTCCTCCGAAATTTTCGACTGAAGCTCAAGGACAATTTTCTTTCTCTCCTCAGCTATATCTTCAGGAACCTCTCCCTTTAAATTGTATGCTTCTGTTCCCTCCTGAGGTGAGAAAGTAAATACTCCAAGATGATTAAAACGAACCTCCCTTACAAAATCTAAAAGTTCGTCGAATTCCTTTTCCCCTTCTCCCGGAAAGCCCACTATTAAGGATGTTCTAACTACCGGGTTATCCACGCTATTTCGAATTTTTTCTATTAAATTGGTATAAATATCTCTGGAACCTTCTCTTCTCATCGATCTTAATATTTTATCATTTACATGTTGAACCGGGATATCAAAATACGGTATCACTCTATCATCCTTGAACAGATCTAGAATAGATAGTAGATCCTCTGAAGGCCTTAAATAAAGCAACCTGATAAGTTTTATACCTGTTTTATCCAGGATCTCCTCCAGAAGTAACCTCAAACCGTTCGATAACTTTAGATCGTGTCCATAACTCAATGTATCCTGGGATACCAGAATAATTTCATAAATTCCTGACCTTTCCAGATTGATTATCTCACTTACAATATCTTCAATTCTCCTGCTTCTGAACCTTCCTCTTATCTTCGGTATCAGGCAGAAACTACATTTTCTATTGCATCCCTCGGCAATTTTTACGTAAGCAAATCCTGATGTTGAAATCAGCCTTTTGTCAAGATTGTATTCCCTGTATACAGGTTCTACATTTAATGAATCTTTACAGACCCCGTTAATTGAACCTGATTCATCCGTTATTGCATCTATTATCTTTTCTAAGTTTCCCACACCGAAAATCGCATCTATTTCTGGAATTTCTTTTTCAAGAATATTGTAGTAAAGCTGAGAAAAACATCCTGTAACGAATAATTTTTTCTTTTTCCCTGTGTTTTTATACTGTGCAAGACTGAATATCGTATCAATAGTTTCTTCTTTTGCACTATCTATAAATCCACAGGTATTTACAATTAAATATTCAGCTTCCTCGGGATCCTTGGTTTGTATCACCCCTTTTTTAGCAAGAAGGGAAGTTATAATTTCTGAATCTACTGTATTTTTATTGCAGCCAAGAGTTTCAATGTAAAACTTTGACTTGATGATTTTAGACTTCATTTTACCTGTATACCATCAGTACTTCAGCATTTTAATAATAGAACTCTTTTTAAGATATGGATTGTCCATTCCATACCGATAGGCGTCATAACCAAGTTTATCCTTAACCTTTATGTCAGCTCCAAGTTTTATCAGTGTTTTGACAATCTCAGGGTTCTTATTGTACATAGCAGCGTAGATTAGCGGAGTTTTATGCTCATCATCCATTGCATTTATTTCCGCACCACTCTGCACAAGAATTTCAATTATCTCAGGATTGGTGTTGTATGCGGAGGCATAAATCAAGGGTGTCCATCCTATCTGATCTTTCACATTTATTTCGGCACCTTTAGAAAGCAGCAACTTAACCAGTTCAGGTGTACCGCCCCTGTAAACAAGATACATTAAGGCAGTTCTACCCCTTTTATCATGTATTTTGACGTTGGCATTTTTCCTTACCAGCTCTTTAACAATCTCCGGATTGCCGTTTCCCAGGGCCGCCATCATCAA
>JALXDB010000088.1 GCA_026990615.1 Spirochaetota bacterium | reverse complement strand
CCTGTTGGCAGTTTATTTGTACCGGATGCAGCAATTAACAAATCAGACGCCTCACCTATGATCTCATTTTCAATTAATGCAGTATATCCTGTTTCACTCAATAAGTCCGCAATTACACCCTGGCATACCAAATGCCCATTTGCTAAAATTCCAACATGATCACAAATAGTTTCAACATCCGATAAAATATGGCTACAAAAGAAAACACTTGTCCCTTATCTGATCTAGTTTTACCCAATTAACCTGATCACAGTTTGTCATGTGAGAGATAACCTCTTGGCGAATATGTATCTGTTAGTAAACAAACGAAATAACATTTTTTATTTTCATAAAAATGTTTTTAAGATTAAAATGTTTTCTGTTTTGATTTTATACTCTTTAACCGGCCTTGGAATGAGTATTGTATCTCCCATTGTAATATCGAGGACTCCGTCGCCGTAGTCAATTTCGCCATCTCCATCTATAATGTTGAGAGTATGAAAGTGAACTCCTTTCTCCATATGTAAATCAAAACTGGTATTGTACCTTATATAATCAATATTGAAAAATTTAGACCTTACAAGCTTCTGGATAGTGTTAACAGCATCTTTGTCATAATTAATAAGAAGACTTTTTATATACCTGTTGTAATCTGCCTCATTATCCGGCGGAAAGTTTATTACATCCAGCGCTTTATCAATATGAAGAGGTCTTGGTTTACCATCATTACCAACTCTGCCCCAGTCGTACAGTCTGTATGTGGTGTCTGAATTTTCCTGTATCTCACAGACCATTATTCCTTCAAGAAGAGCATGAACTGTTCCGGTTTTTATATAGATAAAATCCCCTTTAGAAACCTCAATCCTGTTCAGACCGTCTTCTATCCTGTTGTTCTTTATCATTTCTACAAAATTATCCCTGTTTACACCCCTTTTTATTCCCATGATAAGCTCTGCCCCCGGTGGTGCCTCCATAATATACCAGCATTCCGTTTTACCGAGTTCTGTAGGGCTTTCATGGGTTTTTGCGTATTCGTCGTCGGGGTGAACCTGTACTGAAAGCCTTTTGTTGGCATCGATATATTTTATGAGTATAGGAAATCTACCATTTTCTGTTTTAGGGGATATATCCTCTCCATACAGTTCAATTAACTCCCTCAGGTTTTTGCCTGCGAGTGGACCGTTTTCGACTATACTTATATCGTCGTTGTGATCCGAGATTTCCCATGATTCTGCCACAATCTCTCCATCCTTAACAGGCTTTCCAAGTCTTTTTAGATTTTGACCTCCCCATATGTATGGTTTAAAAATCTCTTTAAACCTCATTGGATAAAGTTTGATCTTTTCCATTTTACAGACTCCCAACTGTTTTGCAAATAACTTCTCATATGATATAATATTAACGATTAATGGAAGCTTTGCAAATATTTTAATTTATAATAATGGAGGAGGCTTTTAAATGAGGGCAAATAATAGGGTTTTAGCCATCGGTGCCCATCCTGATGATATTGAATTCATGTGTTCGGGTACCCTGAAACTTCTCAGGGACAAGGGATACAGGATATATATGGGAATTGTTGCAAAGGGAGATTGCGGTTCTGCGGAGTATTCTCTTGAGGAAACTACAAGAATAAGAAGGGTTGAAGCAGAGGAAGCTGCAAAAATGCTTGATGCTGAATTAAATATTCTGGGAGAATCTGACCTCAGAATTTTTATGGATGATAGGACAAAGATGAAAGTTACGGAATTTATACGCAAGGTTGACCCGCATATTGTGTTTACACATCCCCGGAACGATTATATGATCGACCATGAAGTAACAAGTATGCTGGTGAGGCATGGATGTTTTGCAGCGCCAATACCGAATTACATAACATTTGATCCGGATCCGGCAAAGCCGATCGAAAAAATTCCCTATTTGTACTACTTTGCTCCTTTTGATGGGATGGATATATACGGAAATACTGTTCCTCAGAGCATATATGTGAATGTTTCAGACCTGATTGATTTCAAATCGAAGATTCTTGCCTGCCACAAGAGTCAGAGAAACTGGCTTTTGAAACAGCATGGTATGGACATGTACATCGAGAATATGAAGAGGATGTGCAGGCTTTTCGGTCAGCAGAGCGGTTTTGAATATGCTGAAGCCTTTGTTCAGCACAGGGGGAATGCCTATCCCGCCGATAATATTTTAAAGGGTATTTTAAAAGATTATGTTTTGGAAAAGTAACAGGAAATAAGATGAAATATAGAATAAAGCGGAGGCTAAGATGAAGTTTGGAATAATAGGATGCGGAGGGATAGCCGACAGGAGGACTATCCCGGGGATGTTAAAATCTGAAAAGGTAGAAATAATAGCAGTTCAAAATAGAACTATTGATGTTAGTAAAAGGATAGCAGAGAAGTACAATATTCCGTATTACTTTGAAGATGTTGAGGAGCTTTTAAAAATCAAAGAAATTGAGGCTGTTTATATCGCAACGCCAGTTTACCTCCATCTTCCGCAGATAAAATTGGCAGCAGATTACGGAAAACATATTCTTTCCGAGAAGCCTCTCGGAATGAATGTTAGAGAGACAGAAGAGATTGTTGAGTACTGCAACAAGAGGGGAGTTACCCTTCAGGTTGGGTTCATGATGAGGTACCACGGTTATCATATAAAGGCCCACGAAATGGTTAAAAATGGTGAGATTGGACAGCCGGTAATGGGAAGAGCCCAGCTTACAACATGGTATCCATATATTGAAGGGGCATGGAGACAGGATCCTGCAAAGAGCGGTGGTGGGGCTTTGATGGACATGGCAATCCATTCTGTAGATATACTGAGGTATATGTTTGGAGATGTATCGGAGGTCGCATCCTTTAATGGAACGCAGACTCACAAATACCCCGTTGAAGATTCGGGTGTATTGTTGCTAAGGTTTAAGAACGGTGCTTACGGTGTATGTGATTCTTTCTTTAATATACCTGACGATGCTGCAAAGGGTTTTTTAGAACTGTACGGAACGAAGGGTAGCATTCTGGCTGAAGGAACAATTTCACAGGTGGCCGGTGGCAGGATGATAGCATACATTCAGGAACAAAAACAGTACGATGCAAAGCAGGATAGAAAAGAGATTGAGCCGATCACTGTAGAAGCGGAATTAAAAGACCTGTATCAGGCCGAGGTGGAGGACTTTATCGATGCTGTGGAAAATCGTAGAAAGCCAATGAACAGCGGGGAGGAGGCTTTAAAGGATATGATTGTAATTGAAGCTGCCTACAATTCACAAAAAACAGGAAAGGTGATTAAAATCGATTAGTTTAAGCGGGTTTTGGATTTCGTAAATATCCAGATTAAGGAGGGCCTAAGTCTGATTCTAAATATTAAGGTTTAAAAAATGATTTGATGGTGTAGTTCGATGTACGAATGTTTACCTTTCAATGTTATGAAATAAGTTTAAGTATTTCTTTTCAGCACTCTTTGTAAAAAGATAGAAAAGCGGATTTTTAATTTTAGATAGATCAGTCTGGTAAGCAGGTAGAAATATTTTAATGGTTTTATTTCGGTAGGCAAAAAATGGACATTTATTAGAGTTATAAAAGCCAGACCGGTTGGATTTATGTTGGAGGTTGCTTTCACAAAATTTAGACAATTTTAAAAGCTTGATATTTTCAGAATTATATATGGAGATCGTTTTATGAAAAAGTATGTAGAGTTAAGCGGGGTAATTGAAAATGGAATGTGGAGTTATAAGGTTCTTCCCGGCCTGGAAGGCGTAGTGCCTGATGTGAAAATTGAAACCATAGCCTCGATTGAAAATGAGGGGTTCTTTTCATCAAAAATCGAGGTTGCATCTATCTCGGGTACATATGTGGAATCGAGTTCACACATGTTGAAAGATGGGAAAAATATAGATAGCTATAGTATTGAGGATTTTATAAAACCGGCAAAGATTGTAAGACTCAAGGGTATAGGGGAAAATAGTTTGATTGATGCAGATATTCTTGAAAGAAATGCACCTGAAATTAAAAAGGGTGAAGCACTTATAGTGGATACGGGCTGGTACAGGATGTGGAACAAACCCGGATATGTCCTTAAATGTCCGAATTATCTGAGAAATGCCCTGGAATGGATTCTTAATAAGGATATATCAATTCTCGGGGTGGATGTTCCATGCATAGAGGCTTCATGGTCGGAAGATAATCACTCAGAGAAGGGAAGCTTGCTCGTTGAGATGTTTAGAAAAGGGGTGGTTTTGGCAGCTCCTCTGGTTAACCTCGACAGGATAGAGGTAGATTCAGGCCTTTTGTACTGTTTCCCTATGAATGTTGCGGGCGTTTCCGGTGCACCTGCCAGAGTTGTTTTTGAGTATTCCGTGTAAAAGGTACAGGGTTATCAATAATACATGATAATTCCTGATTAGAATGATTTTTGGTGGGTAATTTTAAATCCGATTAGGGATTTTTAATCCGTACAGCTTAATTTTATGAAATTTTATTTTAAAATACTCGAGTAATGTTTTAAGGATGTTAATAATTAAGATCAATGTAGAGTTTTCAATTGTAGAGTCTTCAATTTTAATTCAAAGTAAATAGTATTGTGCTTTTAACACTATAAAAAATGGCGTGTGATCCAATATCAATACTAAAACCCGAATTGTGCCATCTTATTGAAGATAGAAAAATATTTTCTGTTTCCGTATAATTTGTTCGGCAAGTTGGGGTTAAAAGTTAGGGTTTAAAATTGAAGTTTAAAAATTATTTATATAAAAGGGGAGTTACGTATGAATCCAGAAGAAAAAAAGCTGGCGATTAATGGAGGAACACCTGTAAATACCGAACCGTTTCCAATGTGGCCACAGTTCAGTGATAAAGTGTTTGAGCATGTTCTTGAACCTTTAAAGACCGGATTGGTTAACTACTGGACAGGTTCGAAAGGCATGGAGTTTGAAAAAAAGTTTGCAGAGTACAACGGTGCAAAGTTTGCAATTACCACAACAAATGGAACGGCAGCCCTTCATACCGCTCTTAATGGATTCGGCGTCGGTCCTGGTGATGAGGTTATTGTCACTTCATACTCCTTCATAGCATCATCGATGTGTGTAGTTCAGGCCGGTGCAATTCCTGTGTTCGCAGATGTTAAAAAAGAAGACCACACAATAGATCCATCGGATGTGGAGGCAAAGATTACAGGCCGGACTGTGGGCATAATACCAGTGCATCTGTACGGAATAATCGTTGATTTAGATCCGCTGGTTAAGATAGCAGAGAAGCACGGGCTTTTTATTTTAGAGGATGTAGCCCAGGCACCGGGTGGTGAATACAAGGGTAAAAAGGCAGGTACCGTAGGAGATGCCGGTGCTTTTAGCTTCTGCCAATCAAAACATTTTACAACTGCAGGAGAAGGTGGTGCTGTTATAACGGATGATGAAGATGTCGCATGGATCTGCAGATCTTTCAGAGATCACGGTTACGATGTTAAAGAACGCCTGAGGTTGCTTGAGCTGGAGCAGAAATTGCCCTACATCCATGAGAGGATTGGTTTTAACTACAGAATGACAGAAATTCAATCGATCGTTGGGATATATGAGCTTGAGAGGCTTGATAGCTACCATCTTAAAAGAAGGAGAGAGAACGGTGAATACCTGCTTAAGAGGTTAAAGGATCATCCAGCGGTAAAATATCTACCACCCCACACGGAGGAGCGAAAAAATGCATTCTGGTGGTTTCCAATTGTAGTTGAGCTTGAATCAATCAGAGTTGGTATAAAGGATTTTATAGAGGCTTTGAAGGCGGAGGGTGTTCCGGTAATGCCTGTGCAGTGGCCCCAGGCCTACAAGGAAAAAGCCTACAGCGAGCACAGAGGCTTTGGAAGGTACAGGTTTCCATTTGAATCGAGAGAGTATACAGATCCAAAATCTGTTGATTATAAGAATTGGATCTGCCCGAAAGCCAAATGGCTGGAAGAAAGGACATTGGCCTTTCCGGTTCATCCAGTGTATGAAATTAAACATATGGATTATTTTGTTGAAGCTTTTAACAAGGTATATGAGGCTTATAAAAGTTAATTTAAACTGGTTTTATTCTGCAGAATTGGTAAAATAATTTTCATTGACACGGAAGGGGATATTTACTCTAAACCTAAACCTGACGGGATATTTTCGTAATACGAATTTATCTGAGAAAACAAAATCTTCTTTAATCTTCTTTTATGTAGCTTTTTATATTGCTGTCTTATGTATAGTATTTAGGACTAAAATATTTAATAGAATAGTTGCTTAATCCTGTATAAAGGCGGTTCTCAATCGATTTAACTTTGTGCTATGATAGCGGGGAGGGTCGGATTAATCTTTTACAAAAACAATGTAAAGTTAATGAAGAGTTTTCGTAGAGTTTTTAGTTTTTAATTCAAAAAATAGGTTATGTTATATTTTCATTTTATAAGAATGGGTTGTAATTCATTATATATTTATTAAAAACCGAATTTCACCCTGATAAATATTACAGAAGGATATTTTGATAACGGATATGCCAATAGCTCTCAATCTAATTTTAAAAAAGTATTTTTAAAAGTAAAAGATGTTTTTTATAGTGAGTTTTTTATCTGTTTTTTCTTTCGGGAATGAAAATTATCGCCGGGATTGTAACCAGTGGAATAAAAGAGATAATTCTAAATGTTAAGAGAAGTCCCAGTTTATCGCCCAGATATCCCGTTAATAATGACGAGAGAGTCGTGGTGAAAAATGATAGCGACATAAGGAGCGAGGAAACGGTGCCCTTGTATTCCGGTACAAGCTCCTGGGCTAGGGCATATCTTACAGGAGAGATAGAAAACATGAATGCCCCTTCAATCAGCAGAAAAATGTATTTTAGATAGAGAGTTTTACTCCATAAAAAGGCATTGATGAAAATAGGAATTGCTACAGTTGCAAAAATTAAAAATTTTTTCCTTCCAATTAGATCCGATACTGTTCCTCCAATCAGGGCACCAACAGCCCCTGTTAGTTCCAGTGTCGTCAATGAGACACCCGCTGCAAAGAGCTTAAAGCCGATGGATTTCATAAATGTCGGTAAAAATAGGGAGAAACTGAATTTTGTAAAGCTCTGAAAAATCGAGATATATATCAACAAGTATAGGATTTTACCGCCGTGCTGAAAGAGAATTCTAAATGTTAATTTTGACTTTTCCGGTAATTTATCCTCCTGTTTTCCAGGTTTTACATTGTAAACGGTAAGTACAAGTACAAATGTAAAGATTAATCCAGGAAAAGAGGCGATGAAAGAGTATTTTGTAGAAACGAATTTGAGGATTGTTACAATATAAAGGGGGCCGAGTGCTCTGGCAAGTTCACCGCCTGTCATAAAGATTGACATTCCTGTGCCGTATCGCTTTCCGCTTGATTCGGCTATCAGAAAGACAGCTGGTGCGTGGTAAAAGGCTGCACTTACCCCCGTGATAAAGAGGATTATGGAGGCCACCAGGTAAGTGCCTGCATTTGCGAAAATACTCATGGAGATAGATGTTATTAAAAGAGCAAGCGGTAAAAATTTTGAAGCTTTTCCCCTGTCTGCATGGTACCCGATGTATGGCTGCAGCAGGATAGGGGTTCTGAAAATAGGCAAAAGGGCTCCAGCTTTTAAAAGCGAGATGTTTAACCTCTGAATAACAAGTGGTAGAAGGGGACTTAAAAAGGCTGTGTATAAATCATGTATAAAGTGAGTCGTTGAAAATAGTATAACTTTTCCGGGATTAAAATCTTTTTTCTGCATGTAACAATATTCTTAATATTTTAATATTTTAATAGGGTGATATTCGAGTTTTTAAATATTAATATATAATGAATTAAGCCTCGATTTTATAATATTGATAACATAACATTGTGTGTTTTTTTGAATTAAAAATGAAAACTCAAAATTGGCCTTAATAGATAATTACAATTCAATTTGTGTTTTGTCATAATAATAGAGTTTAATATAAAAACCGGTTTTTGTCCCTTCGTGCAAAGCGAAGAAGTATCTTCTCCCCTCGAG
>JALXDB010000087.1 GCA_026990615.1 Spirochaetota bacterium | reverse complement strand
CGTGCGAGTAAACTGGGATAAATGCTGTGTATTCTTCTGCTTTTTTCAGGGATATAGACACAATTTTTTCTATTATTTCTTCAGTTATAAGCGGATAATCGAGTCCTATTATGAAATTCAACTCATTTGTCGATTTTTTCAGCGCCGTATATATACCTCCTATAGGGCCTATTCCCTTTAGGATGTCCTGATATGAGGAGGCCAGGTCAGGATGCTTGTATATTCTGCCAACTACCGTAATCCTGCTAAATATTTCTGAGAGAGTTTCTATGATACGGTCTATAAATGGTTTTCCGCCGATTTCCAGTAATGCTTTATCTCTTCCCATTCTTGCGGATTTCCCTCCCGCAAGAACAAATGCCTCTATGCTTTCTTCTTTGAATTTTTTTATTGATTTTGCCATTGAAGTCCCCGAGATACCTGGGAATCTCTATTGAACCCTTTAATCAATTTAACGGTTTACCTGTTAACTGAATTATCGTTCAAATTGTTCAGGATCTTCATTTAGTTTATAACATCGAGTTATTCTAGATTTAATTCCTCTCTGGCTCTGGATACTGCATCAAAAAACACATCCTTTATTGGCATACCGGTTTTTCTGGATATTTCTGCACAATCCTCGTATTCCGGAGATATCTGTGTAATTTCTCCGTTGTACAATCCAATTTTTATCTTTATAGTGCCATAGGGGAGCTTGATCTCTCTAAATTTGCGTTCAAGAACTTTCCTGAACATGAATCTGTACCGGATTCCAAAGGTGGAGCTATTTTTAAAAACAGCTTCTGTAACCCTGTCTATTTCACCGGGGGATGTAATTACTGTAATATTGTATCCAGGTCTTGATTTTTTCATTATTACGGGAGTTACAAACATATCTAAAACGCCAATTTCAAACAGGACCTCCTGTAATCTTCCAATCTCCTCGGGAGTTGAATCGTCTATATTCGTTTCGATTACCCCTACCAGATTTTTAGCAGTTTCTGTACTTTCCAAAGTCTCTGCTCTTTTTATTTTAAAAACTCTTAGACCGTTGAAGCTGTCTTTGTAGCTTCCGAAACCAACTCCCGTTTTTTCTATTATGCATTCGGGTAATGGGCCGTATTGTTCCGATACGGTTGCAACTATCGCAGCGCCTGTTGGAGTCAGGATCTCCCTCTGAATTGCAGTGCCTTTGACGGGGAACCCTTTTATAATTTCAACCGTTGCCGGAGCTGGAACAGGAATTTCCCCGTGCATACTGTTGGTGCTTCCCGTTCCTGTGTGGAAGTATGATGATGAGCATTTATTTATGTTAAGGGAATTGTACAGAATTGAGAACCCTACGATGTCTACTATTGAGTCAACAGCACCGATTTCATGGAAGTGAACATCCTCCAATTTAACTCCATGTACCGAGGCCTCCGCTTCTCCTATTCTCTGAAATATCTTTTTTGACAGGGATTTTTCACTGTTGTTGAGGTCTGACTCATCTATAATTCTTATAATATCGGAGTACTTTCTCATAGGATGGTTTGTTCTATCATAGATGACTCTGAACCTTCCTCCTCGAATCATGCTCCTTGTTTCGCTCTTATATTCGATTCTGTAGTTTTTCAGTTCAATGAGGGCAAGCCTTTTTAGCAGGTTGTCAAAATCACCGCCGAGATTTATGAGTGCGGCATTAAGCATATCTCCACTTGCCCCGTAGCTGAGATCAAAGTAAAGTTCATCCGCTTTTTCTTGCATCTTCTATCCTTTTGTTAATTATACTGGCCATATATCCTGCGCCGAAGCCGTTATCAATATTTACAACGGCAACCCCCGGGCTGCAGGAGTTGAGCATTGACAGTAATGGTGCTATGCCGCCAAAGTTTGCTCCGTAACCTATAGATGTAGGAACTGCAATAACAGGACCTCCGAAGATGCCACCAACCACAGAGGGAAGAGCTCCTTCCATTCCCGCTACAGCAACAATTACGTTCGAACCCTCTATTTCTGATTTAAACTCCAGTATTCTGTGAATCCCGGCAACTCCTACATCGTAGAATCTTTTTACATTGCAGCTAAAAAGCTCTGCAGTTACTGCAGCCTCTTCAGCAACCGGGATATCCGATGTTCCTCCCGTTAGTACAGAGACAAGGCCGATTTTCTCCCCAGGATAGCTTCCGATAAAAGCCATTTTTGCCTTTTTGTAGTATATTACATCTGGAAATGAATTTTTTAATATTTTTACCTGATCCTCTTTAAGCCTTGTCATTATAACATTGTGTTTGTGTTGAATGAGGGCATTTACTATGTCAAGTAGCTCATGATTACTCTTGTTCTCACAGAAAATCACTTCCGGAAACCCTGTTCTGAATTTTCTTTCCACATCAAGG
>JALXDB010000086.1 GCA_026990615.1 Spirochaetota bacterium | reverse complement strand
TAGAGTCCCTCCGGTTTGATTCATCCTGTCTTTCAATGCCGGAAAGAGCTCTAGAACGTAATCTATATCTTCTTTTATCTCTTTCTTGTCCTTCCTCTGGATTGCCCCCATCAATAGATTTTCTCTTACAGTCAAACTTGAAAATATCCTTCTCCCCTCTGGACAGAGGGAGATACCAAGGCTCACTATATCATAGGGATCCATAGACAAAAGATCCTTTCCCATAAACTTTATTGTCCCGGTTTTAGACGGTACTAACCCCGTTATGCTGAGCAGCGTTGTAGATTTTCCGGCTCCGTTGGAGCCTATCATAGCCACAATCTCGCCTTCCTTAATATCAAAACTTATTCCTTTTAATGCTCTGATATGTCCGTAGTAGACCTCAAGCCCTTCAACCTCCAGCACCTTTTTCCTCCCCAAGATAAGCTCTTATTACCTCTTCATTTTTTTGTATCTCCTGTGGTTTCCCCTCGGCTATTAACCTCCCGTAATTTAAAACCTGAATACGCTCACACAGGGGCATAACCAGATTCATATTATGTTCAATAAGTATGATTGTTATCTCAAACCTATCTCTGATAAACCTTATAAGTTCCATCAAATCCGACGTTTCTTTTGGATTCATCCCTGCTGCAGGTTCATCCACCATAAGAAGCACGGGCGATGTAGCAAGGGCTCTGGCAATTTCCAGCTTCCTTCTATCACCGTATGAGAGATTATTCGCCTTCTGATTAGAATAGTTTTCCAGATTGAACAGCTTAAGAAGCTCCATAGATCTGTTGTATATATCTTTTTCCCTTGTTTTAAAACGTCCGGTGTTTAACAGAACATCAAAGGGATTTTCTCTCCTGTGCAGCTCAGCTCCAACCATTACATTTTCTATAACTGTCAGGTTTTCAAAAAGGCAGATATTCTGAAAGGTTCTGGATATACCGGCCTCGGCAATTCTATAAGGCTCTTTATTGGTTAACTCCTGGCCGTTGAAAATTATTGTTCCAGCCGAAGGTTTTATAAATCCCGTGATAGTATTGAAAAGAGTAGTTTTGCCTGCCCCGTTTGGCCCTATCACCCCCAGGATAGTACCTTCATTCAATGATAGATTGTAGTTCTCCAATGCCTTCAATCCCTCAAAATTAACAGAAAGATTTTCTATCTTTAATATTTCTCTACTCACAAATAATCAGACCTCCAATTATCAATAGTTAATTCAAAAATAAAATTATTTACTTAAGTCATATATCAAAAGATCTACTAATAAAAATGGTTAAAAATGATCACCAATTCTATCACAAACTATTCTTTTTGCTATATCTTTTCTATTAATTTCTCCACTATTCTTATATGAGATTTCATAGCTTCAACAGCTCTTGCGACATCTCTATCCCTTATTGCTTCATAGATCTTTCTGTGTTCGTTAATACACTCCTCTTTCCTGCCGGGTAGATTTAAAGTTTTTTCCCTGGTTCTGTACAGCATATTTCCGATATTCTTGGAAAGCTCGAAGAGTATTTCGTTATGTGTTGCGGCAGAAATAGTAAGATGAAAGAGTACATCATCTTCAATACGCGGTCTATCCGAGTTTATCATTTTTTCAAGGGCGTTTTTCATACGCATTATATCCATTTCTGTTGCCCGTAAAACTGCCCACTCAACAGCTTTGCTCTCAACAACCTCCCTGATCTCCAGCAGATCTTCAAACAGCTCCTTATCCGTTTTTGTCCTGACGAATGACTTCATTAACTCTTCAGAACTGAACTGCCTTACATAGGCCCCTCCTCCCTTTTTCCTTTCGAGAATACCCATTGATTCAAGGGCAGAAAGGGCTTCCCTCAACACCGCCCTGCTTACCCCGAGTTTCTTTGCCAGCTCCCTCTCGGGTAAAAGCCTTTCACCTTTTTTAAGCTTGCCATCTATCAGAAGTTGCTGAATTTGGGCTATCACTTCATCACTGATTCTTCTATTTTTTATTGCCTTGAACATAATGCACAAACCTTAATATCAAGCCGTTTCACTTCAAATAATAATTGCCCAATTGGTCTGATGGTCAGACCAATTTTATCAGAAATTGTATGAATCTGTCAAGAACTTTTGTTAATAATTTTTAATACTATCTAAATTTTTGGGCTCCCTATTTTTACTCTATGGACCTTCAACATATTTGTGGGTTCCCCTATTTCGCAGAGATCTTCGATTTTATCTTGATTTTGATATTGGTATTTTAAAATCTTTATGGAAGGAAATATTTAGAGCAAACTGTTCATTACGCTTATTGCCCCAAAAATGCATATTCATAAACTTTCTATGCTAACAAAATAATTTTAGGACTTTTGATACCCTATTTCACCAAAGGGCATAAATAT
>JALXDB010000085.1 GCA_026990615.1 Spirochaetota bacterium | reverse complement strand
AAATTTAGCTTTTTCTAATATAGTATCACTATGGTATTTAATTGGTAACTTTTGAAGCTGTTTAACTCATTATTTAGTATTAAGGAGTGTGTTTTATGGTAATTCTCTCAAGTACAAAGGTTAAAGAAGCTATTGAGAAATATCCCGAACTTAAAGATGTTTTGATTGATATTTCTCCAAAGTTCAAGAAATTAAAAAATCCATTGATCTTCAGACTGGTTTCCAGATGGGCGACCTTTTCTGATGTAGCAAAGCTGGGCGGACTTTCCATTTGTGAACTTCTGCACAGGGTAAACAGGGCTGTTGGAATGGAAAAAGAGCTCTTTGAAAGTGCTCCTGAATGTATCAAAGAGATGAAGCGGGAAGAAAAACCAGCCGGGGAGAAGAAACCCGACTGGATTGAAGAGGCAAAAGAAACTTTAATTTACGATGTGAGAAACAGAGATGATTTTTTTCTAAATGAACTTATAGAAGCTGCAAACAATCTAAAAGGTGGGCAGGTACTTAAGATTATAAACAGCTTTTATCCTGCTCCTCTTATCGAAATGCTTAAAGAATCGGGATATTCTGTTTATGCTGAAGAAGAGAGTGTTGAAAAGTTCTGCGGGTATGTTAAATCCAAAGAGAAGGCCACGGACGAAAACTGGCTTGATAAAAAGGAAGAATTCCAGCTTCTTGATGTTAGAGGCTGGAAAGAGGATCCATTTACCACGATTATAAAGATGGCCAATGATACCCCTCCGGGTTCCGGCTTTAAATTAATACAAATTTTTGAGCCTGTTCCTTTGATAAATCTGATAGAGCCCCTTGGTTTTGAAACGCACGTTGAAAAGAAGGGGATGTTCGAGTACCATATATACTTCTATAAAAAGCTTGATACCAAAGTTAGAGAAAAGAGGATTGAGGGAGGCAGAGTTCCACTTGTCGTGCAGTCAGCTACTCCCGTGGTATACCCGGTTATCATGCGTATCCTACAATCAAGGGAGATAATGGACAGAGTGAAGCTGGAAGGTTTAAAAATCTGGGATAAAACGGAGAAACATCTTGCCTGGATAATAAACGGTCAGGCCGATGTCAGTTTTTCGGCTGTAGCCGCTGTAACAAAGATATATCAAAAGGGACTAAACATTAAAATGAAGGCTGTAGTTGTATGGGATAACTTTTTCATTCTTACAAGGGGATACAGGGCAAAGGATTTTGGAGATCTCAGAGGTCATAAAATTTATATGCCTCTAATTAAATCAGCCCCCCCGTATATTGTTACCGCCCATCTGATGAAAAGGTTTGGATACAACCCCGATGATTTTGAGTTCGTTTTTGGCGACCCCTTTGGCAGGCCTGAAGAAATCAAGAGGCTTCTGGTAAACGGAAAAATAGATACAGCTCTTTTAAGAGAACCTGAGGCCAGTTTTGCATTATATGATGGAAAGGGCGATATTTATGAATCGATAGTTTACAGGGATTTATGGGAGAAGCTGTATCCAAATATGGGAAATCTTCCGAATGCCGGAATAGTTTTTAAGGGTGAAATAGTAGAAAAGTATCCCGAACTTACTGAAATCTTTTTAAAGGAGACTAAAAAAGCAATAGACTGGTTAAACGAACATCCTGAAGATTCAGCCAATACAATATACGATATCATGGGAATTAACCCCGAAGCTGCAAAATTGTTTCTTTCGAGAGCCCATTTCGAGTATGTGAACAGTTCTGAGGCACTGGATAGAATAGAAAATTATGTGAATGTTCTTTACAGTGAAGGTTATGGGAGCAAGGGTTTTAACGATATCAGAGATCTTTTTATATAGTCTTTCTTTTCATTAATGTTGTTTTTTGTATCCATAGTGTTTACTCCGGTGGTTTTACATTTTTTTACATTCTGTACATAAAAGAGAAACAATTGCCTCCTATATTATTGTTGAAAATTAAATAATATAGGAGGTCGTCATGAGACGAAAAAAGAGTTTACTTATTGCTGTTTTATCATTGTTTGTTGTTGTTGCTTTTTCATCATTTCTTTTCGCTGATGCTTTTCACTCAAATCCGGAGCTTAATCAGTTTAAAGGAACAGTAAGTTTTAGGTACGGAGGCGGGTATTTTCTTGAAACTGATAACGGGAAAGAATACAAACTTGTGGTGGGGCCGCCATGGTATCTTGAGAGACTGGGTCTATCCCTTTCAAATGGAGACAGTGTTGAAGTAATTGGAGCTGTTGATGAAGATGGAGATGAACTGTTTGTATCTACAATAAAGAAGGACGGTAAGGCATTCAAGATTTCTGATTCTTTTAACTATTCTTTTAACAATGGGAGCTTTGAGTGCCATGGTCCGTTTCGCGGTTCAATGAAGAGAGGAATGATGGGT
>JALXDB010000084.1 GCA_026990615.1 Spirochaetota bacterium | reverse complement strand
GGATATCGGATGCTCTTCTGAACGCATTAATGCTAATGTCTTTAAGGCTTCTGAAAAAATTCTCCCACAATTTATCACCTGCGTCCAGAACTGCCCGGTACTGCCAGTCTATGTAATTGCCAGTCTCCTGCGGCAAAATCTCAGAATATCCTGTTACAGTTAGTTTTGACTTTTCCCAGTCAACCGCATACCGATAGTCATATTCACCAAACAGCAAAACAGGCGCCAAAAGGGAAATTAAAATAAGAATGAATATAATTACTGAAAATTTTATTCTCTCCATTTTTTTAAGATATAACGCACCCTCCATTTAATATTCTTGATTTCTTCTTCGCTATTCTCTAATCTGATGGCAAGCAGTTCCACCAGTTCATCATTAATATCGGGATAAACCCTTAGTTCTTTCAGTTCTTCTTTACCAAAAAAGGAATATCCGCAGACACGTCTATCTTTAGATCGGCTGAATGCGAGTTTATCAGCATCCATTAAAAAAGTGGGTTGGATAATATGTTTTTCTTTATCAGCAAAAGACTCAAAAACATAGAGAAGTTTTTTTACTTTCACAGATAAACCGAGCTCTTCTCTAACCTCTCTTCTCAACGCATCTCTGAGATACTCTCCTGTTTCTACACCTCCACCGGGCAGTAGCCAGTATTCATCTTTACCCTTGCAGTGCCTTACCATTAATATCCTTTCATCTTTAATCAGTATGCCAGCTACCCTGATTCTCATAGAATTATTTTCGTCTTTAAATATTGTTTTACCACTATTTTTTTCTTATATTAAGAAAAATTGATTTCATTGTTGACTTTTAAATATTACAGGAAAAGATAAATGATAAATGCAATACAGCACATAGGTATAGGAGTCAGAAACAGGGATAGATCCTACGATTTTTATAAAAATATCCTCGATTTTTCAGTTCCTCTGAGCAAACACCGTGGCAAATGCACCGGTATGCTACCTGTTATCGAAAATGATGAAGAGAGGGATGTTACGATAGCACTGAACCCCTACGGGGGCGGTCTTGTTGAAATATTTCAATATATATCCAAAAAACCCAAAGAACCTGAAAAGATAGATTTTTCATCAAACGGCTATCTGTTTTTCGGATTAAAGGTAAAAAATATAGAAGGTGCTGTTAATCTGATAAGAAGCTACAGGGGGGCTGAAATTGTCAGCGGACCTGACTATTTTACACCTATGAAAAGCAGGGGATGGAAAACTGCTATTTTCAGGGATGTGGATGGAATATATGGCATACTTCTTGAGTACCCCGAAAGCAATGTAGGGTACGGTACAGGAAGAGTGAAAATCGGTGGAGTAGAATACGTGGCAATCGGGGTGTCAAATATAAAACAATCAATTGAATTTTATACAAAAGTACTAGAGTACGATAAAATAGTATATGAAGCTGAAGGTACTTTCCCCGAATGGGACTCAATCTTTGGTAAAGACAGAAAACTCAAAAGGGCTCTTTTAACCAGAAGTAGAAAACCTGAGGGTATATTCAGGCACTTTTTAAGGGGAGGAATGATTGAGCTCATAGAAGTGGAAGGAAACAGCGGCAAACATCTTTACGATGGCAGAAAGTGGGGAGATATCGGATTCATGGAGCTCTGCTTTGATGTTACAGATATTAACGAAACTCTTGAAGAGGTAACAAAGAAAGGGGCGGAGATAATTGTACCTCCATACAGACAGGATATGGGTATGAACACATATGCAACATTTTCATATATAAAAGACCCGGACGGCTCAATGCTGGAGTTCGCAGATATCCACAGACTGCCCGTTCCCTACTTTCTTATAAGAACTCTTGTTAATCCACCTCTGATACATTTTGCAAAAAAGATTGGTATAATCAAATAGTTAAAGCGTCTTTGAGTCTCTGCATGCCTTTTTCGATATTCTCCATAGAGGTAGCAAAAGATATTCTGATATATCCATCGACCCCGAATGCTTTACCGGGTACAGTTGCTATTTTCCCGTATTCCAGCAGATAATTGGCCAGATCAACAGAATCATTGATTTTGTAGCCGTTAAACTCTTTGCCAAATGTTTCAGAAACATTCGGAAAGACGTAAAATGCCCCTTCCGGTTTGGAACAGCTAATAAAAGGTGTGCTGTTCAGGTTTTCAACTATATAATCTCTTCTTCTACTGAATTCACTTACCCACTCATTCAGGAAGGAACAGTCACTTTTAAGAGCGGCAACTCCGGCCCATTGAGATATTGAAGGCGGATTTCCAGAGCTATGGCCCTGAAGTTTTCCTATAGCCGATATAACCTCTTTTGGTCCTGCTGTATAGCCAATTCTCCATCCGGTCATAGAAAAGGCCTTTGACAGGCCATTTACAACTATAGTTTTTTCTTTAATCTTTTCGGAATAAGTTGCAATACTGACATGCTCCCTGCCATCATATACAATCTTCTCGTATATCTCATCGGATAAAATAAAGATATCTATGTCTTCAAGCAGCTCTGCAATATGATAGAGCTCTTCTTTACTGTAAACAGCACCAGTTGGATTATTAGGCGAATTTAAAAGAAGTACCTTTGTTTTTTCTGTGATAGCCTTTTCAAGGTCCGCGGGGGTGATTTTAAATCCTTTATCTTCCCTGGTCTCAATAAAAACACACTTACCTCCCAGAATGTTGACCATTTCCGAATAGCTCACCCAGTAGGGAGCCGGAATTATAACCTCATCCCCTTCATCAACAGTAACAGCAAGGGCATTAAATGCTGAATGTTTTGCCCCGGAATTTATAACAACCTGGTCAATGCTGTATTCAAGACCATTCTCTTCTTTAAGCTTTTTAACAACCAGCTCTTTCAGCTCGGGAATTCCACTTGCAGGTGTATAATAGGTTTTATTTTCATCTATAGCTTTTTTCGCCGCTTCTTTTACATGATCGGGGGTGGGAAAATCAGGTTCACCTGCAGCAAAGCTAATAACATCAATCCCTCTTCTCTTCATCTCCTTGGCTTTTGTATTCATAGCGAGGGTCAATGAGGGGGATATATTACTTCTCTCCGCTAATTTCATAAACAACTCTCCTCTTTTATTTTGTATGCTGTTAATAATAAAAATTGAGAGAAAAAGCAACAAAAAATGATGAATTTCAGTTTAAATTATGAGCTGATTCCCATTATTTCCTTTAGTCTCAGGGCATTTTTCGGTGCATATGCACTGTAGTCGTTGTTAAAATATACAAAAACAATTTTTGCTCCCCCTGCTAAAACAGTTTCTATATCTTTAGCCAGGACTTTAAGTTCATCGTCTGTATAATCGGAGGCATATCTAACCTTTGCTCCGTGCATTCTGTAGTATTTAAAATCTCCCAGAAGCCCATTGTAAGACCTGTAATTCATTCCTGAAATATATGCCATATCCATGCCCCTGGATTTTAATATTTCGTATACAGTCTCGTTGTAGTAGTCAAAATTTCTGAATTCAAATGTGTACATATATCCCCTGGGGAGCAACTCGATAAAATCCTGCAGTAGTTTTTCATCATACTTCAAAGTTTTGGGGGTTTGAACCAGTATTGCTCCGAGCTTTTTTTCAATTTTCAATGGTTTTATTAAATGAAGAAAAAGGAGAATATCACTTTCACAGTCATTTAACATCTTTTTGTGCGTAATTAGACGTGGCATTTTTACGGAAAATAAAAATCCGTCGGGGCTTTTTTTGATCCAGGTTGCAACCTGCTTCTCTGTGGGATAGTGATAGAATGTGGAATTAAGTTCAACGGTATCAAAGGATTTGATGTACTCGTCAAAAAAATTGTAGCTTCTTGTGTTTTCGGGGTAAAACCTTCCAATCCAGTGTTTGTAATAGTAACCCGAGCATCCTATTCTTATATTTTTTTCCATACGACCGTACCGTTTAACGCCACTCTTCTAGTCTCATAATAGATTATCATCTGGTAAACGGTAAATCAATCAATATTTTAATTTTGTCACCGGGATTTATAATAGAACTAAAACTTAAACCATTTATACTCAGGATATTTTCTATAGTTGTACCGAACCTCCTGGCAATACTCCACAGGCTGTCCCCTTTTTTAACAACATATTCTATTTCCTGAGTTAAAAACCCTTCTCTTATCTGTGGGTTCAAAGAATTATCGATACTAATATCTTTATTTTTTACAGGAACAAGGATCAATTGACCGGCATAAACTCTCTTTGGATTTTTAATGTTATTTATACGGCAAAGAAGACTCTGACTTGTTTTAAACCTAACGGCTATCTCACCCAGTGTTTCACCGGATTTTATTATATACTCCTTTACATCTATTAATTTCTGGGGAGGAATATTTCTGCATACGGAAAGTACAGAAACATAGTGCTTCTCGGGCACTCTTATTTCATAGTGTCTTCCAGGAGGAGTTATAAATCTCCTTAATTCAGGATTGTAGAACTTTAAAGTCTTTAAAGAAACGCCGGATTTGGAAGCAACTATTGTTAAATCCACAGGATAATCCAGCTCAATTTTTCGACTGTTTGTAAACACATTTATTCCATTTTTATTGCGTTCAACATTGCTAAAAAAACCGTATTTTTTAATATGTTCTGCTATTTCAACTGATGCGTAAAATCGGGGCAGATACCTTCTTGTTTCGCTATTTAAGCATCCTGACTGTATTAACTCCCATGCATTCTTTCGGCCACATCTTTTAATGGCATACCTGATTCTACCAACTCCCGCATTATAAGCGAGCAGCGCCAGATCCCAATCCGAAAAAATATTGTAGAGGTCTTTTAAATGTCTTGCTGCTGCAACTGTTGCCTTTTCCGGATCTCTTCTTTCATCTACCCAGAAATCAACTTTCAAACCGTACATACTCCCCGTTCCCTTCATAAACTGCCATATACCAACCGCACCAGCTCTTGAGTATGCCCGTGGTGAATATGCACTTTCAATAATCGGAAGATACACCAGTTTTTCCGGTATCCCGTATGATGAAAATATTCCCTTTACAAGATCGATATAGTAAAACATATTTGTTAAGGCCCTCTGGAGAAATTTCCTCTCCCTTCCGGTTAAACTCCTCAACTCCCTTTTTATTAATTTCTTCCTGTAGTGTTCCAGTTGTTTTTCATTAAAGACATCATTTGCATAGGTAGATCTTACAATACTTACGGACAGAGCGGTATTAAAATCAGTATCGAAACCGGGAAGAAAACAGATTGTAAGTGTTGCAAAAATATAAAATAAAACTCTATTAACTGTCCCTTTCATTATTTTCATAACTCAACTTTACCGATTTTAATTGTACACTGAAGGTCTTATATCCTGAAGAATAAGCTGAAGCGTGCTGTCATTTCGGAATTTATTTTCTTCAATATAAAAAACTATATCAACAAAATTGCTTCTCTCAATTATGGCTTTTGCCTTTTCACCTATCCCCCATCCTATAACCTGCAGAACCCCTTTTTTGGATGGGATGTAAAACTTAATATGATTTTTATCCCTTCCTATGAGACTTGGATTTATAACAGATACTCCCAGTATTGAGAATTGTGGGGGCTCATTCCCAACTCCCACCGGTTCAAATATCTTTAATGCCCTGTAAAGATCCTGGGTAATTTCCTCCGGATAAATTACTGCATCAATCTCTATTCTCTCTTTGCCCAGAACAGATTCTTTATATACAGCGGCAATTTCATTTATTCTTTCGCGGAATTCCTCTATATTATCCGCACTTATGGTAAATCCAACTGCAGACTTATGTCCTCCGTATTTTACTAAAAGGTCGCTGCACTTAGATATCAACGAAACCAGGTCAGAGCTTTTTCCTCCCCTCCCCGATCCCACTCCTATCTGGCCATCACTGACTATGACTATAGCCGGTTTTGAATATTTTTTTGCTATTCTACTCGCTATAATACCCGTTACCCCGTGCTCTGCCTCGTTGGTCGAAAGAACAATTACAGGGTCTTTATAGTACTTTTCTTCTACAAGTGGATTAATGATTCTATAATTTTTATTTCCCTTGGCCTTTCTTCTTTCATTCATTTCAAGGAGCAATCTCGAAAGGTCTTTGGCTTTTGATTCATCATTTGTTATAAAAAGCTCTACAGAAACTTCAGCTTCTCCCATTCTTCCCGCTGAATTGATAATCGGAGCGAGCTGCCATGCAATATCCTTTGCAGTTATATCACTGTTAATTAAATCACAGTACTGTAATAGCGTTTTAAGGCCAAGATTTACTGTTCTTCTAATTTGCTTTAGCCCTCTCTTTACAATAACCCTATTCTCTCCAGTTAAAGGCATAATATCAGCTATTGTTGAAATTGCTGCTAAATCTATAAAGGATTCCATAAAAGACAGGCTCTTCTTCTGCTTTTTAATAAACAATTTGGAGAATATTGAGGCAAACTCTTCTATATCTTTATAATCTCTATGACATACCAGGTTTAATAGTTTTATTCCATTTTTGTTAATTATTTCATTCAGATATTCTGGAAGTTTATGTCTGTAATCTTTTACTACTGTCGAGTTAGCACCGATTATTGATATTTTTTTCGGCGATAAGTCAAGTATTTCCTCTATTATACCATTTTTAACGCGGGCTATCTTTAAACTTCCTTTTTCGGATATAGGTAGAGCAACATAGAAATTCTTATTGTAGTTTTTTGCTATCGAAAGTATAAACGCATGTATAACCTTTAGTACTGTACCTCCTCCGGAAAGATTCTTGTAAGGATAAGTTTCTGTTTCTAGCTTCGGATTAATAACAGCATAGGCATCCGGGAGAAGCTCGGGTTGAAGGTGGTGATCTATTATTATTGTATCAATGCCGTATTTCTTAGCATACTTTACTTCGTTTCTGCTTGATATCCCAGTATCAACGGTAATAATCAACGATATACCTTCATCATTGGCTATATCTATATGCTTCTCTTCAATTCCATAACCATACTCTCCTTCAGGTACCTTGTAGTACACCTTTGCATCAAAAAACTTTAGCATATTGTAAAGCATAGCAGTTGAAAGAACACCATCAACATCCCTATCCCCAAATATTAAAATCTTTTCATTACTGTCAACAGCCTTTTTTATCCTCTCTATGACCGGCACCATCTCCTTAAACAAGAAGGGGTTGTGCAGAAGATCAACATCATCACTCGTATATTCTTTAAGCCTCGATAGATTGTCAATTCCTCTCAGCACTAAAAGTCTGCTTATAAGCTTATTAATCCCACTTTCTATACTGAAATTTTCAACACTCTCATTATCCACATCTTTAAAAACCCATTCCGGTGCATTCTCCAGTATTTCTCTAAGATGATCATCCATCAAATAAGCACTCCTACAGTTTTTCTTTACCCGGTAAGATCAATTCAAAATTAAATGCAAACTTTACTGTTTCATTCCTGATTCTGTATTAGCCCTGTCTCTTTTTTTTATAATTCCAAATGTTAACAATATTAAAAGAATTATAATTAATATATTTAATAGATTAACTACAAGCTTATAATTTTCTGCTCCAAGTACCAATTCAAGATTGAAGATGTGATAATGCCCCAGTATCTTTTCGGTCAACGAAATAAAAACAACAAGACTAATCATCAATACAAGAAATAGATTGAAGCTTCTTCTAATCATCCAGCCAATTCCGGATAAAAACAATAAAAATGCTGCAAGCAAAATAGAAACAAAACTGACCAAATCGGGAATAGTTACCTCCATATCAGGACTCCAGAGATTTAAAAGTCGTTTATCTTTAGAAGCTCCTTGCCAATCCTCCCGAGCAATTGCTCATCATGAGCCATACTCACAAATACTGGGGAGTTAAGAGTGTACGGCATGTAAATACCGTACTTCAGCATTTTGTACCAGTAACTATTATAATCTTTTATTCTTTCAGGATTAATATAAATAAAACCTCTGATAAATAAAAAATCCTCTCTATTTAGAATCCTGTAAAAGCTTTCCTGAAGGTTATATATTCTCTTAATCCCGCCCTTCTTAAAAAAAGTTTCAAGAAATTTTACAGCTGCCTTAATTTTATACAGTGGGGGAAACTTAAACATAGCCGCATAGGTTC
>JALXDB010000083.1 GCA_026990615.1 Spirochaetota bacterium | reverse complement strand
AAATGGGTAGTAATAAAATGAGCGATAAATCTTATAATAACCCTTCCGATACAGATAAAGAGCATATAAAAGACTCGTTCGAAGAAGGGAAAGAAGGGGCAAAAATGGAACAGGGAAAGGAAGGGGCTGAAGTATCCCAGGACAAATCCTCCGCAGGATCGGAGCAGAAAAAAACAAAAAAGCATAAAGATTTAAAAAAGAAACTTCTGGAAACTCTAACCGAAGAGGAGATAAAGGAGCTGTTGGTGGCTAAAGAGGCGCTGGAGGAAGCGAGAAAGAACCTTGCTGAAAAAGAAGTTCTTTTAAGGGAGTATGAAGAACTCCTTAAGAGAAAACAGGCGGATTTTGAAAATTACAGGAAGAGAGTTCAGAGAGAAATTGAGGAAAATAAAAAGTTTGCAAATGTTGAGATTATTCTTGATATAATAGGGGTTCTTGACGATTTTGAGAGGGCTATAGATTCGGCAAAATCTTCAAGAGATTTTGATACGCTTCTTGAAGGCATAGTAATGATTGAAAATCAGTTAAGAGGTATCCTCGAAAAAAAATACGGCGTTAAGAGAATAGAGGCCGTAGGAAAGGAATTTGACCCGAACCTCCACGATGCAATCATGATGGAAGAATCCGATGAGTACGAAGAGGATACAGTAGTTGAGGATTTTCAGAAGGGTTATATAATGCATGACAGAATAATAAGGCCATCAAAAGTCAAGGTGGCCAAGGCTGTAGGGGCTAAAAACCCCGAAAGCGATAGTATAAATTTTAAAAATGCCAATAACAATAGCAATAAAGATGAAAGTATTGGCGAAGAGGAAAATACCTCGGAGAAAGGAGAGTAGTTATGGGAAAGATAATAGGAATTGATCTAGGCACCACAAACTCGTGTGTTGCAGTAATGGAAGGGAACGAGGCAAAGGTTATTACAAACTCAGAAGGTCAGAGAACTACACCATCCGTTGTAGCTTTTACCAAGAAGGGTGAAATCCTGGTTGGGCAACCTGCTAAAAACCAGATTATTACGAATGCTGAAAACACAATTTATTCTATAAAGAGGTTCATGGGTAGAAAGTATGATGAGGTAGAGAGAGAGATAAAGATGGTGCCCTATAAGGTGGTTAGGGGGCCAAACGGTGATGTTCGGGTAAAGGTTATTGCAGGTGAGTTTACTCCGCAGGAGATTTCTGCAAGAATCTTAATGAAGATGAAGCAGACAGCAGAAGACTACCTCGGCGAAAAGGTAACAGATGCTGTTATTACTGTTCCTGCTTACTTCAATGATGCCCAGAGACAGGCTACGAAAGATGCCGGAAGGATAGCCGGATTAAATGTGAGGAGAATTATCAATGAACCTACAGCGGCATCTCTGGCATACGGATTGGACAAGAAAAAGGATGAGAAGATAGCGGTCTATGATCTCGGTGGAGGTACCTTTGATATATCTATCCTAGAACTGGGAGATGGTGTATTTGAGGTAAAATCAACCAACGGAAATACCCATCTTGGTGGTGACGATTTCGACAAGAGGATAATGGATTGGCTGATTGAGGAGTTTAAGAAGGATACAGGAATAGATCTGTCGCAGGATAAGATGGCATTGCAGAGGCTTAAGGAAGCTGCCGAGAAGGCAAAGATAGAACTATCAAGCACTATGACAACAGATATAAATTTGCCCTTCATTACTGCAGATGCAAGTGGCCCAAAACATCTGAATATAACTCTTACCAGGGCAAAGTTTGAGCAGCTGGTTTCTGATTTAATTGAGTCCACACGTGAACCGTGCGAAGCTGCTCTGAAAGATGCGGGGCTGAAACCTGAGGATATAGATGAGGTTATTCTAGTTGGTGGGTCTACAAGAATACCCGCTGTTATTGAAATGGTTAAAAAGATTTTTAAGAAAGAGCCAAACAAAGGGGTTAATCCCGATGAAGCTGTTGCAATAGGTGCTGCTATTCAGGGCGGTATTCTCGCAGGTGAGGTTAAGGATGTACTTCTACTCGATGTAACTCCGCTGTCTCTTGGTATTGAAACTCTTGGTGGTGTTATGACAAAGCTTATCGAGAGAAACACAACAATACCAACAAGAAAGAGCCAGATATTCTCCACTGCAACGGATAATCAGACTGCTGTAAGTATCCATGTTCTACAGGGTGAGAGAGAGATGGCCTCTCAAAACAGAACACTGGGAAGGTTTGATCTCGTTGGAATACCTCCCGCACCGAGGGGCGTACCTCAGATAGAGGTAACCTTTGATATAGACGCAAACGGGATTGTCCATGTATCTGCTAAAGACCTGGCAACGGGTAAGGAGCAGAAGATAAGGATAGAGTCTTCAAGCGGTTTGTCTGAAGAAGAGATTCAGAGGATGATAAAAGATGC
>JALXDB010000082.1 GCA_026990615.1 Spirochaetota bacterium | reverse complement strand
ATAGCGGTTTCAAGACTGTACCCTTTATTAAGTAGACTACCTCCTATCGCAGCAGATAAACCCACTATTCCACCAACTGATATATCTATTCCTCCTGTAAGTATTACGATCATTTCACCAACTGTAACGAATAGGAGTATAAGACTACCGAGCAGCATTCTATTGATGGTGCTTGATTGAATAAATGCAGGGTTGATCGCACCTATTATAAGGAAAAATACCAGTATAAAGATAACAATACCGGCTTCTCTGCTCTTTAATATTGAACTACCTACAGCTTTTAGATTTAAATTCATTTTTTCACTCCAAATGAAGAAGAAATGATTCTGTCAAAGTTGATTTCGTTATTGGAAACTTCATCAACGATTTCACCAAGATGAAGAACAATAACCCTGTCGCAGAGTTCAACTATCTCGTCAATATCGGATGATATTATAATCATGCCCACTCCTTCATCTCCGAGTTCTTCTATCAATTGATAGAGGTCTTTTCTGGCGTTTGAATCGATACCCCTTGTTGGTTCGTCCATAATGATAACTTTGGGTTCAACTGCCAAAGCCTTGCTTACAACGACTTTCTGCTGGTTTCCCCCGGATAGTGAGTTGAGTTTATCGCTCGAAGATTTTACCCTGATTCCCAGTTTGTTTATAAATGTGTGTGCAAGTTTATCTTCGCGCTTTTGGTTGGTGAAGATTGGAGCCAGCCTGAAAAGTATTGATGAAGTAATATTATCTGTAACGGAGGCAATCTGAAATATACCGTTAAGGTGCCTGTCTTCAGGTATATACATTATTCCTTTCTTTATGTTGTCCCTGGGGGTTTTGGGATCGAATTTTTCTCCTTCGAGATATATTTCTCCTGACAGTTTATTTCTAATTCCGAACAGAGTTTCTGCAAGCTCTGTTCTTCCAGCACCAATTACCCCTGCTATACCGAGAATTTCGCCCTTGTAGAGCTTAAATGATATATTTTTAAATCGATCACCCGTTAAATTTTTTACCTCGTAGATTACTCTGCTTGTTTTCCCAGCTTGCCCTTTTTCATTTTCAAGATTGTTTTTCTTTTTGGCCGCTCTAATTGGTCTTTTTTCTTCACTCTCCTTTTTGACCTCTGGAACCATGTACTTTATAATGAGGTCTATTGTGAAATTACCTATAGGTCCTTCCGTTACAACTTTTCCATCGTTTAAGATAGTAACGTAATCTGCGATATCTGTAAGTTCACGAAGTCTGTGGGTGATGTAAAACACTCCTATTCTGGGCCGGTTAAGAATTTTCTTTATTGCACTGAACAGCTCTTTGGTTTCACTAAAACTCAAAGCTGAAGTTGGTTCGTCAAATATTAATACCTTTGCATCTCTTATAAGCCCTTTTATGATTTCTACAAGCTGTTGGCCTGCTATTGGTAGGTTTTCAGCTTTATCCTCGAGTCTGAAATTGCAATTTAATTCTTCGATTAATTCCTGAGCTTTGTTTTTTACCTCTTTTCTGCTTCCATCATACCCGATTTCCATGTTTTCTAAAATACTCATATGTGGGAAGAGCCTCGGTTCCTGAGGGACAAGATATATTCCCATAGAATGGGCGTGGGCCGGATTTTTAAACACATAGTTTTTATTTTCAATAATTATGCTGCCAGAGGCCGGAGTGTAGAAACCGTCAAGTATTTTCATTAGTGTTGATTTTCCCGCCCCGTTACCACCTACAATTGCATGCACACTTTTGTTTTTTAGTTTTATGTTTACATTGTCTAAAACCAGTACTCCGGAAAATGATTTAGAAATATTATTGAGTGTAAGAATGTAGTCGTTATTGTTCATTTTACTACCTCAAAAATTAGGATAAAAGAGAAGTAGCTGTAGATTCATCGGTTATTAGAATATCAAAATACCTCTTTTTTAAAGCTGTTTTTATAGCTTTTATCTTCTCCTGACCGGCGCAAACAGCGATTACGTTTGACATTGATGGAAGATTGTTAATGTCAAAGCTGATTAATCTCCTGTGAAGACCTATGTCCATCTTATCGCCGTTTTCATCGTAAAATTGCCCTAGTATATCGCCAACAGCTCCCAGAGATTTTAATAGCTCGTAATCGACCTTCGTAAGGTAACCCGATCTAAATATAGTAGCATTTAGGTCAAGGGCTCCTACTCCTATTACCGTGTAAGTGGATGTTTTAGCCATATCGAGAGTTTTCTTGATTAACTCTTCCTTCTTTATATTATCGCAGAGTTCTTCTGATGAAACTATCAGAGGAGCCTGTATTGTGAAAAGTTGTCCATTTGCAATTCTCGAGAGTTTACTGACCATTCTATGGTAATCAGAATTGTCGAAAAACATCAATCCGCCGGTAAGGGTGACAATACTAACACTCTTCTGG
>JALXDB010000081.1 GCA_026990615.1 Spirochaetota bacterium | reverse complement strand
TTTATTCCCCCTACAGTTAAAGTTTTTCGGCAGTTAAAGGCAGGCTGTTTTGAGAAGCGAAAATTTATGGTTGGAAGCTAAACACACATTTTAAGTGCTATTTCTCGTACAGCCTGCGCTGCCGGAATTTGATTAAATTTTAGCATTAAGATACAACCTTTAACTAAAAACGGCAACACTCATTTTTCTTTCGGCCCAAATATCAACGATTTTACATCCCTACAGCTTTCTTAATGGATGGAATTGCCCATTAGCCGTAAAATAATCGAATCTCATCAGTATTTCATACAACGTTTCAACGGGCAGGCCAACAACATTATAGTAGGACCCTATTATTGACTTTACAAAAAATGCAGCCTTCTTTTGAATTGCATATCCTCCGGCTTTATCAACCCATTCATTGGTGCCTATATAGTAGTCGATCTCCTCCCTCGAAAGTTTCTTAAAAATTACATCAGTTTTTGAAATCCCTGATATAATCCTACCGGTTTTTACATCGAGGACAGTAACCCCAGAGTATACAGTATGTCTGTTGCCGCTGAGCATATGTAAAAACTTTCTTGCCTCCTCCTCATCAGATGGCTTGCCGATTATCCTGTTCAGCACAACCACAACCGTATCTACTCCAAGAATCAGGCCATTGGTAAAATACTCCGCTACGGATATGGCCTTTCTTCTTGAATTGGAGGTAACCAGTGAAACTACTTTTCTGCTGTTTGAATCAACAATTTCTTCGATCTGCGGCTCAAACACAATAAATGGTATCTCGAGTATGCTAAGAATTTCTCTGCGTCTGGGAGATTTCGAAGCTAAAATTATTGTATCCAAAGAGTTCCCCCGTAATAAGTATTTAAAAAATCTAACAATTCTGTGTATCCTTAGTCAATAAACGGTATTAGATTTTATCTATCTATTTTATCATTTATTTGAAAATATATAATTTAAGTTATATAATAGATTAGTAAGTTGACAGAGAAAGAGGATTGGTGTATCCTCTTATTTCTAGGGGTTAACTAATGGAGAATAAAAGCCAGGTTCAGCTTTCCATTATAAGGTTTAAGAAAAATTCTTACATAACTGTTGAGGGTAAAAGAGATGCAGACCGTTTTTACATAATAAAAGAAGGAAAAGTTCAGGTATCAAAAGAAGCTGAAGTGGTAGAAGAGGATAAAGGAAATATCCTATACCCTGGCGATTTTTTCGGCGTTGTTTCCTGTATGAGCAACCACCCGAGCATTGAAACAGCAAAGGCCCTGACAGATGTTACCCTGATCTGTGTGTACAGGGATCAGTTTGGGCTTCTCATTCAGAAATACTCCCCCATTGCGATGAAAATTATAAAATCGTTCAGTCATAAACTCAGGTATTTCGATTCAGCGATAACCCGCCTCTCATTCAAAGGAAACGTCGAAGAAAATCCCAAATACCTCTTTAACATCGGAGACTATTATCTAAAAAGAAAGCACTTCAACCATGCATTCTATGCCTTTAAAAAGTTTGTTCAATACTGCCCCGATGATGAGAATGTTCCAAAGGCCAAAAGCATTCTGTTGAAGCTTCAGCCATACATAAAAGAAGACAACTCTGCCAAATCCCAGAAGGGGTTCAATAGATTTTACAAAGACAATGAAATAATATTCTGTGAACATGAACCCGGTGATGAGCTTTACATTATCCAGAAAGGTAAAATAAAGATCACAAAAATAGTAGACAACAATGAAGTCTTACTCGCCGTACTAAAACCGGGAGATATATTCGGAGAGATGGCTCTGCTTGAAAACAAGCCGAGAAGTGCAACGGCAATATCGTTCGGTGAAAGCGAACTGCTGGCCGTTAGTAAAAAGAACTTTGAATCCATGGTCAGAACAAATCCGATGCTCGGAACTAAACTTATCACCCTCCTGTCGGAAAGAATATGGAAAGCCTACCGCCAGCTCGCCAACATACTGATATCCGATCCGCTCGGAAGAATGTACGACATGTTACTAACGGTTGTAGAGGAAAACAGGGTGCCAATAGAACACAACGCCCAGTACGTGTTCGATTTCGGACCGGATGAACTGATTAAAATGGTTGGTCTGCCCGTAGACAAGGGCAACCTGTTGATACAGAAGCTGTTTGAAAATAAAAAGTTTAAACTTCAGGATGGAAAGATTGTGGTAACCGACCTAGAAGAACTTCAAAAACAGGTCGAGTTTTATAAAAAGATGGACTACCTCGAAAGAAAAAGGCAGAGCATCTCCAAAGAGTCCTCCAAAACAGGCTGAAATTAAAGCTCACCATTAATAGATATTTTACAAAGACATTAAACAGGCTTTAAAAGAAAACTCTGATTTTAATAGAAAATATTTTTTATTTAACAATAACTTGTCTTTAAATTATG
>JALXDB010000080.1 GCA_026990615.1 Spirochaetota bacterium | reverse complement strand
CATCGTTATAATAGACGTACCTGCACGGGTGGTTTGCCCGCTTTGCGGAGGGAGCGATGGGTTTTGCCCTCTCTGTTCGGGGACTGGCCATATAGTAAAGGCTGTAGAGGTCCCTGTAAAAATACCCGCGACGGTCGACAATGATGAAATAATCACAATCGATCTTACAAAGGTCAAATTAAAGAACTATGCCTATTTTTTAATAAAGAAACTCAGGGTAAGAATAAAATATATCTAGGAAAAATCCAGATGGAATCCAGGAAAGATATAAAAACCGATATTGATGAGCTAGAAAATGAAGGGTTCTTTAAAAGAATCTTCGGTGGTCTGTCGAACCCGAAAAAAAGGATTCTCCGGGCATTAAAAAAAGAACTTTCATCTGCCAAAATTGACCTCTATAAACTCAAACAGGACACCGTTTCTGTACCCATAGCCCGTATGATATTTGAAATTTACAAGATTACATACCCAATCCGGCAGTTTTTCAATCTGGATGAGAAGAGCAAACGTTTTTCTCCCTCTTTTGAAGAAAGTTTTGTACTTCAGTTTCACGATGAGAAATCACTTGAAATGTACAAAATGTTGAGCAGTGAGGAAGAGATAACAAAAAAGATATCAGAAATCGGTATAAAAAAGGCAACATCTTACTTCGAAAAACTCCTTAACGAATACATTGACTTTTTTTCGAAAGAAAAAATTTTCGAGATCAACAAAACATTTTCCAATCTGCTGTACTTTGCAAGGTTTGTGCACTATGACTTTTATCTTCTACTCAGGGAATTCGATCCGAATCTGGAAGAGGCACAATTTCTAAAAAAACCCTCGTTCACCCCGGCCGAGGGACCACTTATAAGAGAGGAAATATACAACCTCCAGCAAGCGCTTCTAAACTTCGACGAGGGCAAACTGCTTGATACTGGGATAGAAATTGCCTCAAAAATAATAGGATTTTCTCCTATAGATAAAAAACACTACGAAAGACTGAAAGGTATGATTTCAACTATCAAAAACAACGGTTATCTAATTCTTATCCTCAAGGCAATAGACAAAACCCTGACACCTCCCAAGTTTCAAAAAGCTCCGGTTATCGATATATTCTCCGCCTTTACTTTCAGACTCAAAGGATTCATTTTTTCAACTCTAAACCGCATAAAAAAGAAAATAAGGGAAAACGCCATTAAAAACATCATCTCAAAAATATTCGAGGGGGATGTAGTTGGAAGGATTAAAAACTACAGCGAACTTAAAAATAACCATCTTGAATCTCTTAATCTACCTACCTTCACTTATGTAGAACCTCTGAATTACCTAAAGGCATTTTTAACAGATAAGTACAAACCGGAGATAAGCAAGCTTGTAAACGAGCTGATAGTTGGAGGAATTTTTTTAAACAAAGGCTTTCTCAACAAATTATCAAATAGCTACTATGCTCTCGACAATCTTCTTCAGAAGATAGAGGACATTGATGATGATCTTGATGTAGATGGAAAGAGCGGAAAAACTATAAACAGATTAATATCCAGTATTAACAGAGATTCAAATGCAAAATTCCTGCTTGAGAAAACAATCAACGATATTAACAAGAGGGCTAAAGTTGTAATTGACGAAGGAATTGTAAACATTAAGGACCTTGCCCAGTGCATTAAAGAGATTATCGAAGATTATAAAAAGAAGAAACCTACTCTGGTTTCAAATATAAAAAAGATAAGACCAACGAATAACCCCCAGTTTATAAAGGAGCTTGTAAGCGCATATACCACTCTATTCTACTTTTTAAAACTCCTGGGATTGTTTGTATCACTAAAGGTTACAAGAGCTGACGTAGAGAAGATGAAAAAAACAATTTTAATTGATGAAAAATAGTTTGAAAGATCTTAAGGAGGAATCAATGCAGAAAAAATCAAAGCAAATTATTTTCGGTCTGATACTGATTGTTGTTAGTATTGCCGTTATATTCTTCAATCTTAAGAATTTCAAGGGGAGTTTTAACAAACTCTGGCCATCAATACTCCTTTTAGTAGGTCTAATTTTTTATGTTCTTTACTTTTCTACCAAGAAAAAAAAGGACAGGAAATTTCTACTATTTTTAGCTACTTTTCTGGCAGTGTCGTCCGTTCCTCTGTTTGTTTTGACCTACACCTCATTCTCCTATATAAACGTTGTTTGGCCCGGGTTTTTACTCTCGATTGGGGTCGCCCTAATATCGGTCTATTTTTTCAGCAATAAAAAAAGGATCACCCTTGTACTATCCATTTTACTCATAGCCATTTCACTCCTTGTATGGATTTTCTATACAATAAAGTCCCCCTTCGGGCTCGTTATTGGAGTAAGTTTGCTTCTAATAGGGGCTGCATTCCTGACAAGAGGTCTGATTAAAGAAACTGAAAAAG
>JALXDB010000079.1 GCA_026990615.1 Spirochaetota bacterium | reverse complement strand
AAAAGGCCATTTACGGATATCACTACAATCCTCTGGGCGTGGATATTGATCCCGCGAGCCTGTATAAAAAAGAGAGGGAGAGGGGTATTACGGCAGTTTACTTTTACAAAAACCATCCCCTGCCGTGGGTAAAGAGATTTACGATGGTTAATAATAGATTTTTACCCGTTATAGTAAAGGTTCTGTCATCGGTGTTTCTTAGAAACTACCTGAAATACATCAAGAGCCGAAATTTTAATAATAATCAGAAAATAGACTCAGTTTCTCCCTCGGTTTCTCCATTGAAGAGATTTTTAATCAGGTATACGGGCTATTTCGAGGGAATCAGGGAGGGGAAAAAGAGGTATCTATGAAAGGCAAAACAGAGGATTTTATTGTTTTTTCAAACGGTCCGGGTGAAATATCTACCTGGGTTTATCCTGTTGTTGAAAGACTTTTAAGTGTAGAAGATTTCAGGGAGCGGTATAAAAGTTATCTGATAATACATCCGTGTCAGTTCGGGTCAGGAACTGAACACAGGTATGCCGAGGAGCTTAATTTTTTTGACTCGGTAATAGGACCATCCGACTATCTGAAACTCCTGTTCGGGTTTAAATCTTTGAAAAGCTACGGATTTAAGAAAAGGGGAATAATAGTATCGCTGGGCGGAGATTTAATGCACCCTGTAATTTTTAGGTTTAGAAGCTTCGGTCATTATAAACTATATGCCTATACGAATAACCCGGGATGGGGTAAACGGTATGAGCGTATCTTTGTGAGAAATGAATATGTGAAGAACAAAGGATTAAAAAATAGAATCCCTGAAGAAAAGCTGATTGTTACAGGTGATCTTGTTTACAGCTCTATTAAAAGACTTGAATCAAGGGAAAGGGTAAGGAGCCTTCTTAACCTTGATGACGATAAATTAATGGTTCTGTTCATGCCGGGAAGCAGGGATTTCGAGGTAAAGTATATGCTTCCTGTTTTTTTAAAGGTAATTGAAGAGCTTGCAGAAAGAATAGTTCGATTTACATCATATATTCTAAAATCACCCTATGTGGATTACAATTTAATCGAGGAAACTCTAAAAGACGCATACAAAATAAAGGAAGCTGATGTTTCAGGCGGTCGTATTTTTAAACAAAAATCTTCCGGAGTTTTTACTAATTTTATAGAAACTGATAAGGGGATTAAGGTTCCGATTCTGGAGGGAGGACTTGAAAAGTGGGGCGAAGGGGTGGATCTGGCGGTTACTCTTCCCGGTACAAACAATATACAGCTCGCATACAGGGGAATACCGGCTCTTGTTGTTGCGGCCCTCAACAAACCGGAGGTTATTCCGATAGAGGGGATAGCGGGGCTTTTAAAGTGGATACCCGGTGGCAGGTTAATTCTGCGAAAAGCTGTTCTGAAATATGTCAAAAAATTCCCTTTTTCTTCGCTTCCGAATATCTATACAAACAGCGAGATTTTCCCAGAGCTGTTTGGAGTTATAAAGACCGATGATATCATCGATCGCATGATAAGATTAATCCGTAATGGTGAAATTGATAAAATTAAGAGAAAGCTTGAGGTTTTTAAACTAGATAAGGACCCTGCCGGGGTAATCGCATCCGCTATTCTTCAAGGATGAATTAAAAAGCGGAGGATTGAAGAGCAATCCCCCGCTTTGAATATTTAGCTTAATCTAATATCGACATTGCCTTTTTATCATCGTATAATATAGCTTCTTTAATCATTACCTCTGCCTGCCAAATCTGTAGTCGATTTCTGCGATAAGTTTCATATTAAACAGGTCTGAGGATGCAGTCGTGGTTGTTCCGAAAATAGTTGGTTCATCCGATAGAAGTTCTGTTATAAATATTAGATTTTTGTTGAAGTAGTACATGAATCCGAATGAGTATGCTATTGAGGCCGAGGAAACGCTTGTTTTTGTATACTGCATTACCGGCTCGGTTGCATAGTTGTCGGTGGTTACAGTATCTGTGGATGTAATATTGTCCGTTGTGACTACACTGTTGTAGCCTCCCGTATCCAAGTACCCGCTTTTTTCATTTCCGAACTGGTATCTGAATTCTGCCCCTCCAAAAAACTGAAAATTGTTTGTAATATTGAATATAAAGGATACAGGAAAAACAAAGTAGTTTAGCAGAGAACTGTAGTCGTACATTTTATAGTATCCGTTTGATACGGTTGTGGTATTGGTGTCTCCTGCATCGTTGTAGCTTCCGTTTCCTGTACCGTCTATCTGATGGATGGCTTCAACCTTCTGGGTTATTTTGATGTTGTATTTAACGGGATTGATATAGTACTTTGCCCCTATCTGAAATGAAAGCCTGTCCATTGTGAATCTTTTAATTATGCCTGTGCCTGCTATGACCTCGTTGCTCCCTTTGGATTTAAGTGATAGAGTGGTTGTGGTT
>JALXDB010000078.1 GCA_026990615.1 Spirochaetota bacterium | reverse complement strand
ATTATTGCTGTTGGAGATATACACGGATATATAGAGCCTGTTAATGATCTTTTGAAAAAGATAGATCCCGGGAAAGATGATTTGATAATTTTCCTTGGTGATTACATAGACAGAGGTCCTTTTTCAAGGCAGGTAATTGACAGAATGCTTGAGTTGTCCTTTTTGTACAGGGACAGGGTAATCTTTCTACGGGGAAATCATGAGGATATGTTTCTGGGTTCTGTTGGTTTCGATGCGGTTATTAGAAATGTTAATACCTGGCTCTATAATGGCGGCACCTCCACACTGAAAAGCTACGGTATGAGTACCGATAGAATAATGCAGTTGATCAACCTGTGGGATGATGGCGAAAGGTTCAATATGATAATGAAGTATTTCCCCGAATCTCATATAAACTTTATTAGATCAACACAGCTATGGGCAGAATCAAAAAATTATTTTTTCTGCCATGCCGGGCTTGATCCGAGAAAAACTATTGAAGAGGGGAAAAAGGATATTGAAACACTGCTCTGGATAAGGGAGCACCTCCGATACGAGGATTTTAGATGGGAAAAGACGGTTGTCTGCGGTCATACCCCTCTTCAGGAAATTCTTGTAAAAGATAAATTGATTTGTATAGATACTGGACTCTACTACTTTGGAACCCTCACAGCGATGGATGTTCTTCATAGAAGGATATACCAGGTGCATATGAGAAGCTGAATGCCTGAATCAGGGGGTTAGCCTGTTTCTATCCCTTGGGAATATTGAAGCCTCTCTGATATTTGACAGCCCCAGAATCTGCTGGGTTATTCTTTCAAGGCCTATGGCCAACCCTCCGTGGGGTGGCATTCCATATGCGAAAGTATCCAGATAGTAGTTGAAATCCTCTACATTAAGTCTTCTGCTCTTAAAGGCCTCAACAAGCATGTTGTAATCATGGATCCTCTGCCCTCCTGTGGTGATTTCAAGTCCCCTGAACAGGAGGTCAAAGCTTCTTGTAAAATCAGGGTTTGTTTCAAGAGGCATCGTGTACACCGGCCTCTTATTTTTAGGGTATTCGGTTAAAAACAGAAGTTCCGTATTGTAATTTTTTTTCGCCCAATCACAGATCAGTTTTTCTCCCTCGGGATCAAGATCGTATCCCTTTGTTACCTTATTGTACTCTTTTTCAAGAATTTCGCAGCTTTCCTTTACAGGAATTCGAGGGATCTTTTCAGGTATTGGCAGGTTCTGGCCGTAGGTTGTGAGAATATCGCCGTGCCTTCTGTTTATCTCTTCGAATAGATATTTGATGAACTCCTCTTCCATATCCATTACATCATTTTCATCATCGATAAAGCCCATCTCATAGTCCAGGCTTACATACTCATTTAGATGCCTTGATGTATTATGCTCTTCAGCCCTGTACACATGGCCAACCTCAAATACTCTTTCATAGCCGGCACCAACAAGCATCTGCTTATAAAACTGGGGTGATTGAGCTAAAAACGCAAGTTTATCAAAGTAATCAACTGTAAATAGCTGGGTCCCTCCTTCTGTGCCTGTTGCAATTATTTTGGGAGTTGTTATTTCGGTGAATCCTTTTTCTCTGAAGAATGTTCTGAAACAGTCTATTATCGAGGCCTGAAGTTTGAATATTTTATTCCTCCTGGGATTTCTGAGAGACAGAACCCTGTTGTTAAGTATGGTTTCAAGTTCCAGCTTCTGGTAATCTGCCTTATCGTTTACAAGGATTGGGAGGGGTTTTACCGGTCTTGAAAGTACTTCAACAGCCTCAAGCCTGATCTCTATTCCATTTTCAGCTCTTTCGTCCTCTATGACAGTACCTGTTGCAAAGATCACCGTTTCGTTTCGTAAATCGTTAGATCTAACAGTTGTGTCGTCAGTTACAATTTGAACTATACCTGTTCTGTCTCTAAGCAGAACAAAATTTAGTTTTCCCTGGTCACGAATATTGTGTACCCATCCTCCCACGGTTACCTTTTTGCCGATGTTGGGTTTTAACTCATTTATAAATACTCTATTTTTCATGGTTCTCCCGTACAATTTAAGAATCAATGGCAATTTAAATATGTAGATTTCCAATGTCAAGAATTTTTGGATTATCCCGAAAATCAATTGGGAGGCCTTAAATGTTTAAAGGGTTGGAAAATTACGATATAATTCTAATACTGGGAAATTATGGAGCTGGAAAATCACACTTTTCAAAAGTCTATTTTCCTGATAGGAAGAGGATAAACAGACTTGAGATAAGGCATATGCTAAAATCTATGACGGAGCACGGTAAAAAGTGGAATCCCGATGAATGGAATGAAGATATAGACGGGCTTGTAAAACATATTGAACAGGATATAATACACTACTACCTTGATAGAAATATCCCAATAACGATAGATAACACGAGTCTTACAAAAAAGAGCCGAAAGAGGTACATAGAAATTGCCAGGCATTATAAAAAGACGATAGCCTGCATATTCTTAAACAGGGATATTTCATATCTTATAGAGCAGAATAGAAAGAGGAACTACCCTGTTCCTGATCATCTAATTGTTAAGCTGTACTCCAGAACCGAAATACCCACTGAAGAAGAGGGCTTTGACGCACTTATTCTCGCATAGATTCTTTGCCTATTTCTGGTAGATGTATGGAATAATGCCTATCGAATTGTAGGTGGCAGCGGAGGAAAAAATATTTCCGTAGCCGTTTCTAAATGCGTATATCTGGTAGGGAGTTACTATATTTATGATAGGAATTTCCCTGGCTGCTATATCCTGAAATTCGAAATAGTACCTTTTTGCATCTTCAGTATTCCATGCAGTTCGACCCATTGAAAAGAGTTCGTCTATTCTTTTTTCCCATTGGGTGGCAGGTTTTTTCTGGTAGGGATACCATAGATGAAGTGGGCCGCTCGATTCCCATATCCATGCAAGGTCGTTTGGCTCCAGAGAACCGCTGGAACCTATAATTACAGCTTCCCAATCGAAACTGTCTAAAAGTTTGGTGATAAGAAGGTCGTATTCTACAGGAGAAAGTTCGGCCTGAAGTCCGGCTTTTTTAAGACCCTCCAGAATAATATTCCCCATTTCTATTCTGAATGGATTGTCCTTGTTTGTAAGGATTGTAAACCTGAAGGGTTTCCCGGATGGCAGTTCAAGTATTCCATCGTTGTTGGTATCTTTCAATCCGAGCTTTAACAGGATCTTTTTTGCACGGTCTGGATCAAACGGATCTGTTCCTTCTGATTTATAATAGGGAGATATATCTCTTAAAGGAGACAGGTCCGTAGAACAGTATCCCCTGTAAAGTTTCTTTGAGATTAAATCTCTGTTAATGCACATTGAGATAGCCTTTCGAAAATCCCTGTTATTAAAGTATCGATACTTTTCACTGTTAACAGCCCGGGGGTTCAGATTGAAGGCTATGAAGTGGCTACTTCTCAATGTATCTCCGTGGTAGTACATCTTATAGTTGCTCTTGTTCTTGTTTTTTATCAGAGAATCAAAGTTTCCGTTTTCGAAATCTGTATCAATTATTGGATAAAAGTCGATCTCCCCTATCTGAAACTTCAACAACCTTGAATCATTATCTAGGTTTAAAAGCTCTATGACTTCATCCAGATAGGGCATTCCATCTAAATAAAGTCCGCCTTCCCTTTTGTTAAAAAAGGAATTTCTAACAAGCCTGATCATTTTACCTTTTTTGTATTCCTGTAGTTTATATGGACCGGTTCCTATAATCTTTTCTATTCCCTGTGCTGGATTCCCCCAGCTATTGTTAAACCATGAGATTCCGTTCTTTTCAATCTCAGGTTTCAGAATATGTTCCGGAAGAATCTCTAATCTGGTAAGATTGTAAAGGAACGGTCTGTAAGGTACTGGGAGGTCAATTCTCAAAGTAAAATTATCTACCTTTGTTATTTTAACTGTCCTATTTCTGAAAGTTAGAAGATCAATCCTCTTGGAGTTTACCTCTGGATTTAGATATATATCTTCAAAACTGAACACAACGTCGTCCGCTGTACATTTAACTCCATCTGAGAAGTACACGTTATCGTTTAGATGTATCAAAATTGAAAATCCATTGTTAATTATTTGATAATCTTTGGCGATTCCCCCTTTTATCTCGCCTGTATAGGGATTAATGCTCAACAATCCCTCAAATACAAGTTTTAAGACCCCGTATAGAGACTTTGATCTTGTTGTAACCACATTAAAGGTGTCAATTTCAGAAATATCTGCTCTTATGATTGAGCCTCCCCTCGTGCCTTCTTTCAACTGAGGATTTAAATCTCTATGGACAGCGGTTGTTTCTGTTTTGCTCGATTTACCGCTAATATTGATAACTTTCTTTTCTTTGCATGAAAGAGGAATTAATATTATTAATATCAAAAGAAGTACCAATCTTGAGTGTCTCATTAAATGTACCTTGCTGGATGAATTACGGGTATTAATTATCAAAATTGATAAAAAACTATATAATCTACAGCATCGAGTCAAGGCATAAAAAAGCTTAGTGTGTATTGCCCATAGGTTTTTAAACCATGTATATTACCCTGAGTTTAAATGAATCTGTAAGAAATATAATTTAAAATGATGTATATTTTATAGAGCCAATTTTATCCAGACGAAATAAGTTCATACACTCAGAGAATTGGAGATAGTATGAAAACCTTGTCCCTTGCACTTCTTATATTTCTACTAATTTCTCAGGTGGTTTTATCCGCTGAAATTTCAAAAAAGAAGGATATAGCTATTTTAGGTACCAAGTCAAATTCCACATATATTTCAGAGGATACTGTAAGGTATATAGACTCAACTATCAGCCACTATTTCGTTTCTCAAAAGAGGTTCAATGTACTGGGATATGGGGAGTATAGAATATCATCAGAGGATATAGATGATTTCATCAGCAGAATCAGGGAGATAAGGGCAAAAAAGGCCGAAGAACTTGGAACATATGACGAAAAGTTTGGAACCGTAGTTATAAAGGGAGAGGATTTTGACAGGATGGTTAATTCCTTTCTGGTTGTAGTTCCTGTAATATCCGATGTCACAGTGAAAAAGACTGAAATTGAAGAATATTCGGGCTCATCCAAGTATCTCAAAGAAGCCTACGACATTGAGGTTGTTATAGATATAACATTCATAAATGTCAGGGAGGGAAAGAGGGAGGCATCGATAAGATTAACCGGTGAAGGGGTTGATACAGATTATAAAAAGGCTCAAAAAAAGGCGATAGATTATGCTCTTGGACAGCTTTCATACCAGGTGAAAAAGATTGATATATTTAAAATCAAGAGTGTTGTACTGGAGGTGAGAGGAGATACGGTTTTATTCACCCTTGGTGAAAATATGGGGGTCAAGCCGGGCGATGAGTATGAGGTTCTTACAAAGATGCAGATAGGTAAAACTGGAACTATTGCAACGGTGCCCACCGCCCTTTTGAGGGTAAAACGTGTTTATCCGGATTACTCGGAGGCTAGGATTGTGTATGCAAAGGAAAGGGTGACGGAGGGAGATCAGGTAGTTGAAGTGGCTAAGATGGGGATTAATGTAACTTTTAATGCCGGAATTGCCAGGATCAATATACCTGACATGAACTACAGCATTGTTCTGGTTGACGATATATCAGTACCCCCGATTACAAATTACTTCTATGTTGAGCTAAACCAGCCCGAGAGAAACATGGCGGTTAACGCCGGGTTCAGGGTTACTGCAAACCTGGGGTACAGGTTTAAGGCTGTGGTTGACGGTACCGCCGTGTTAAATCTTCCGATCTGGGGTGGGATTGGTGAGGCAGGTGTTCTTGCATCCCTGTACAAAAGAAGGGTTGAATTGCAGTTTGGCGTGGAAGCAGGCGTTCTTTACATGTCTACCTTCAAAGAGAAAATATACAGAAATAGCCTTATATTAGATTTTATTAAAATTAACGGAACAGAGATAGATTTTGATCAGGACCCGTATGTCTCAATATACGGGCTTGGGGTTGGTATTAAAGGTACAGCCGGATTGAAGTTTGTTGTAGCACGTGACCAGGCCCTGTATTTTGGGATTTCTTACAGACTGTATACCAGGATTAAAAAATGGTTCCTGCTTATAGAGGAAACTTCGGGTGATAAGATGGATTCTGTCAGCATAGGGAGTGACAGCGATAATGTTTATCCGTTGTTCGGTCAATTAAAAAGTGTGGATATATCCGGCTATGAAATAATGGCTGGATACAGTATGAGATTTTAGAATATTAACTGGAGGTCGCAAAATGAGAGGGAAGGGATTTAGATATTCAACTATGATTTTTGCACTGGCCATCGTATTTATTATGATTTTATCAGGTTGCACAGGCAAAAGTGTTAAAAAAGGGTATGAAAAAAAAGTAAATACAGTTGTGGCGAATGGTGTAGGGAAGGACAGAAAGTTTGCCAGTGCAAAGGATAAGGCCCTAAGGGATGCCCTTAAGAAAGTAGTTGTAAATATAATCGGCGAAGAGAATGAAAAAAAGAACAGAAAAAAGCTTGATGAGTATGTGTACAGTATTAGCGAAAGCTTTGTTGTGTCTTACGATATTACGGATAAAGTGAAGACTAAAGAGGGCACGGTAGTTTACATGCGAGTTGTATTTGATAAGGATAGAATAATTGACAGCATCAAAACTCTTGAAATTGAAATTCCTGCAAAGAAGGAAAAGAAGAATTATTCCAAATCACCATATGCACCAATAATAAATGAAGCTATCGATAATCTCACCTATCTTGTCTATTTTGAGCCCAAAGATAAAAATATAAGTGATGAATATGCCAGGTTATGCGTTAACAGGGTTAACAACTACCTGGCAAGTAAAGGATATGAATATGTTGATCTGGACAGAATCAATGAGATAAAGGATGAATATATTAAGCTCTACAAGGCTACCCAAGGAAGTGTGAGTGTTGTTCAGCTTATTGCACAGGCTCTGAATGCTGATATTTACATAGTGGTGGATGGAAAGGTTGAATACCTTGGAAAAGAGGGAGGAATATACTTTGCCTCGGCGTCCATTGACCTCAAAGCCTATGAAAGTGCAACGGGAAGAGGCCTCGGTACGGAGACCGGGTATTCTGGAAAGCTTGGATTGCCCAGCGGCAAGGACGCAGCAATGAGGAAGTGTGTTGAGGTTGCCGTTGAAAAGGCTATTAAGCCGGTAATAGAGCTCAGCAGGCAGTATATGATGAAGGCCTTTGAAAAAGGCATCAGGTACGAGGTGGTGGTCCAGGGGATTGACAATTACAAACTGCTGAGGGAGTTTGTAGATGCAATCAGAAAGACGAAGAATTTCCGGAGCCTGAAAGAGGTATCTGCAGCACCGGGACAGGCCAAGTACTATGTCTACTATATGGGCAGAAAAAATGAACTAATCAATGAGATAATGGACAATATACAGAATGAGGAAGGATTTGAAAATCTGGAAGTCTTGGTATCAAGGGGGAATGCTGTAATCTTCGGCATAAGGGAGTAGTTTTTAGAGCTGAAAGATAACCAGAAACAGTACTGTTTTGGATGGTTGTACCATCTCTTTAAAAAATATTAATTATTCGGAGGAAGAAAATGGGAAATAAAATGAAGAATAAAGTGAGAAAAAGTCTAAGAGCATTGGTTATAGTATTTTTGATATCTATAGCTGCTCTTGTATTGAACTCCTGTGCAGAAAAGAGCCTTGTTAAGGTGAGGCCTGTTAAAAAGGCGAAGGTCGGTGAAGAGTTTATTGTTCAGAAAAGTTCAAAAAAGACGCCAAAGTGGGTGGATGAACCTGAGTTTCAAATTGTGAAAATTAAAAGAGAAAAGTTTATAGTTGTTAAGGCCGATGTTTCTGCAAAGGATAGGAGAGCGGCTGAGAGAATTGCAGAGGGTGAACTGAGAAAAAGAATAGCCGAGGGGATAAAGACTCTTGTAGAATCCCAGTTCAGGGAGGCGATGTCCGGTACTCAAGAGGAATATTCGGAGAATTTTCAGAGCTATGTTGCAACTGTTTCAAAAAGTGTCCCTGTAATTGGCTTTATTGTTACTGATACTTACTGGGAAAAGATAGAGAAGGTGAAATCCAAGAACGAAGTGGAGTACTACTACAGGGTGGTTAAAAGAGGACGCATGCCCTATAAAAATTACCTTGAAGCCAGGGATAAGGCTTGGAAAGATGTACTTGAGGGAATTAAAAATGATGAGGAAAAGGCGGTGCTTGAAAAATTGATT
>JALXDB010000077.1 GCA_026990615.1 Spirochaetota bacterium | reverse complement strand
CAAAAAAACTCATAGACCTGGGATTTTCTATATCATTCGCCGGGAATGTTACATACAAAAAATCGCAAAATATTCAAGAGGCCGCGGCCAGGATACCAATTCAGAAAATGTTAATAGAAACAGATTCTCCATATCTTGCCCCTCAACGCTACAGGGGAAAACCAAACGAACCATCATTCATTGTCGAGACTGCCGAGTTTATATCAAAATTGAGAGGTACTGACGTAGATAATATAGCCAGAGAAACAACGGCAAATGCAAAAAAACTCTTCGGTCTATAACTTTATTAATAATTTTCTGATTTTTAACCACACTTTACTGCTCATAGGAGATAAGAAAATAGTTTTCCTTAAAAACTTAAGCATGTTTATCGGCCATTATCCTCCGACCCAAATAATAAAGAACTACCCCCTCACCTCTTTGAGTATCCTGGAAAGCTGAGCCCCTCCAATCAGGTCAATTGGTCTTGACTGCGCATACTCTTTAGCATCTTCCCTGAACTCAATAGGGGAAATGCATATAGCTTTGCTGCAGTTCATAGATTTTGCTTCATCCATAAGGTTTTTTATAGCACTTAATCCTAGAGGAATGGCATCCCTGTATATCTTTATAAAAACCCGATTCCCCCTGACGTTCCTCATTACACTCGCCCTGGGAACTGCAACAATATTTGTAACGCTCGATTTTATATGTTTTATATCCACAACATCGTAGCCGAGATACTTTACTATATCAAGGCAGATCCCCTCAAAAACCGGCAGGGGACTAACAAGGAAATCCTTCATGTTATCATCGGCTCTCAGGTCCTGGTATTTCTCAAGTTTCTTTGCGACATCCCTGTAATTCGGGTTTATCCTGTAGATACTCTCCCACTGTTCGATTGCCTCGGTTAACTTGCCTCTTGATTCATACAGGTCAGCAAGAGCGTATCTTGCCAGCAGAAGCAGGTTCTGTTCCTTGGCCGTTGCAGAAGATATTGCTTTTTTGTACTCCTCAACTGCATTGTTAAACTCATTCATCTCCTTGTAACAGTTTCCCTTTTGAATGTAGCATCTTATTCTGTAATAGGGGGACCTTTGAGCTGCCTCAAAATATGTAATTGCCTTGTTAAAATCTTTCCCATCCATGTATAGGCGTCCAAGATAGTAGTATGCCCGATAATTCCTCGGATCATACTTTACTGCCTTTGTAAGGTACATCATAGCTTCTTTTATCTGATTGGCATGGTACATTATCATTCCAAGGTAACTCAGAGCATCGGCATGGGCTGGATTAACCTTTATTGTCTTGTCAAGATATGTAACCGTCTGCTCAATCCTGCCCCTTTTGTAAAATATTTTTGCCATTTCAAAGAGATATGAGTCATTTTTCGGATCTATCCTTATAAGTTCATAAAGCTGATTTAAAACTTCATCATCCTTGCCAAGCTTTTTTGCACAGTAAACAATACCCTCCCTTACATCTTTTTCTGTAGCAATAAACAATTTCTTTTTACTTTTAAGACAATACCTGTACTCGACAATTGCCATCTGGCAGTTGTCCTCCCTCCTGTAGCATTCCGCCAGCAAGAAATGTGCATCTACCGGGCCTCCCTGTTTGATAATCATAGTCTTTAATTGCCGGATGGAGTTTCTTATCTCCCCTACCTGAATCTGCTCCCATATTTTCTGAATTTTCTTGGGTTTTCTGAAAAGTTTGAAATAGGTTAAAACAAAAAGTGCGAGGATAACAATAATAGCTACTACCAGACTCTGAAGACCCATACTGTTATATCCCGATCAAAGATTGCCTTTACTCTTTAAAAATTCTTCGTTCAAAAAAATCGAATAAAGAATCTACAAAAAACCATAAAAAATCACATTTCTACAGCACTTCTATCATACCTCGAAGAATTCTTCGTAAACGTCTCTGTAAATGTACAGAGTATCCATATCCCATAGAACTATTTCATAAAGTTCAATAGAAGAACTTTTATTTGTTGCTAAAAAATCTTTGATTGCAGAAAAAATTTTTTCCGCTGCTTTTTGTGGAGATACCCTCATGATTCCCATGCTCATATCGGGGATAGAAATGGACTTTAGAGAATACGAGGAAGCAAGTTTAAAGGCATTGATCAAAGCAGGGTATATATTTTCGACATCTATGGACTCATCAAACCTATTGAGAGCCACGTGTATGATATGTTTTGTTTTTAATTTACCACTCCCGGTAATAACCGCCTTTCCTAAGCCAAGATGCTTGTACCTGGAAAGTTCTTCTACTATTTCCTTGCCTCCCTTAGCCCTGATTGCCCCTCCAAGGCCTGAACCAAGAATGAGCATATCATTGGAGGCATTGATAATTGCATCTGTTTCCCTTTCCGTAATATCGCCCTTTATTATTCTGATTTCAGCCATACTTTTATATAAATTCCTTTTTAATAAAA
>JALXDB010000076.1 GCA_026990615.1 Spirochaetota bacterium | reverse complement strand
ATATAGACGCAAACGGGATTGTCCATGTATCTGCTAAAGACCTGGCAACGGGTAAGGAGCAGAAGATAAGGATAGAGTCTTCAAGCGGTTTGTCTGAAGAAGAGATTCAGAGGATGATAAAAGATGCGGAGATGCATGCAGAGGAGGATAGGAAGGCACGCGAGAGAGCCGAGGCAATTAATCAGGCGGACACGCTGATCTACCAGACAGAGAAGCTGCTTAAAGAGCATGGCGATAAGATCTCACCTGAGGATAAGGCAAATATAGAGAGAGAGATTGAAAATACTCGAAAGGCCATGAATGAGGGAGATGCCCAGAAGATTAAACAGGCAATTGAGGCTCTAACACAGGCATCGTATAAGATATCTGAGGCTATGTACAGGCAGGCATCTTCTCAGCAGACGTCCTCTACGACCGGTGCAACAGGAACTGAAACAGGCGCCGGTGCAACAGGTCAGCAGAGCGGTCAGGCAGAAGAAGACGTTGTCGACGCAGATTATGAAGTTGTGGACGACGAAAATAAAAAGAATGAATAAAAACAGGGTTTTCATATGATGATAAAAATACCCTATAAGTGCGGGCTTATAGGGTATTTTAATTTATTTGTCTGAATCCACGCAGTTTATGAGAGGCTTCAAAATGGCTAAGAAGAGGGACTACTATGAAATCCTGGGAGTAGACAGGAATGCTACCAAGGATGAGATAAAGAAGGCGTATAGAAAACTCGCTATAAAGTATCATCCTGATAGAAATCCTGGTGATAAAGAGGCCGAGGAAAAGTTTAAAGAGGCAACAGAGGCGTATGAAGTACTGGGTGATGATGAGAGGCGAAAGATATACGATCAATTCGGTCATGAAGGATTAGAGGCCCAGGGTGCAGGTGGCTTTAGAGGCTTTAGAGATGCATCGGATTTTGAAGACCTATTTGGTGGATTCAGGGATATTTTCGGTTCTGATATATTTGATTCGTTTTTCGGGTTTGGTGATATATTCGGGAGAGGCTCTACAAGAACAGGAACGAGAAGGGAGTCAAGGCGCGTTACAAGAGGCTCTGATATTAAATACGATGTAGAACTAACTCTCGAGGAAGTTGCAAAAGGGAAAAAGGTTGAACTGTACGTTACCAGGGATGAGATTTGCCCCGATTGTAGAGGGACTGGTGGAAGCGGTACAACAACCTGTCCACAGTGCGGCGGTACCGGGCAGGTTACAAGAACACAGGGCTTTTTTACTATAGCTTCTACCTGTCCGAGATGTGGTGGAACAGGGTATGTAATTAAAAATACCTGCCGTACATGCGGTGGCAGGGGAGTAGTAAGAAAAGAAAGAAAAATAGTTGTCGATATCGATCCCGGTGTAGAGGACGGAACCATACTCCGATTACACGGAGAGGGAAATGCTGGACTTGGAGGAGGACCCGCCGGAGACCTCCTGCTTGTTGTTCATGTTAAACCTCATCCATACTTTTTGAGAAAGGGAAACGACGTTGTTTGCCAGGTTGAAATAAACGTATTTCAGGCCATTTTAGGTACCAGCATCAAGGTTCCAACACTTGACGGAAAGATAGTGAAGATAAACATTCCTCCCGGTACACAATCAGGGAAGACATTTAGATTAAAAAGGGAGGGCCTGCCCGTTTTTAAAGGCCGGGGCAGGGGTGACCAGCTTGTTAAGGTTATAGTAAAAATCCCCAAAGACCTGAGCAGTGAAGAGAAAAAACTTATAGAGCAGATAGCTAAAAATCACTACAGCACCGATACTCCTCCGCTAATACCTGTTAGCAATTTCCAGTAATTTTCAAGCTGAGGCATCTTCTACATAATCTAATCTGCTATCATCCTCATATTTTGGAATACTCAAAAATAAAAAAACTTTAATTATAATTTTGTCTTTATATGACATTTAGTATATAATTAATTAAAAGTGATCTAGAAATCTGGGGGAAAACATGCTGTACGAGAAGGTTAGAATGGGAATCATTGGTGTTGGGAAGATGGGTACTTATCATGCGAATGTACTCTCGGTCTTAAATCGAAATGTTGATTTTAAAGGGGTTTACGACATAAACCGGGAAAGGGCGAGTTTGATAGCAACAAAGTATAACACGAGGGCATACGATAGCATTGAAAGTCTGCTAGAGGATGTTGATGCTGTTTGTGTCGCCGTTCCGACGAAGTTTCATTTTGATATAGCTAAAAAAACTCTGACAAGCAACAAGCACACTTTGCTCGAAAAACCAATAGCCATGAACGTAAAAGAGGCAAAAGAACTGGTCAGGATAGCCCGTGAAAGAGGACTTATTTTTCAAGTTGGACATGTGGAGAGATTCAAGGGGGCTGTTACAGAGTTAAGAAAAATAGTGAACAATCCATATTTAATTGAAGCAAGGAGGCTGAGCCCGTGGGTTGATAAAGAGTGGGATACAGG
>JALXDB010000075.1 GCA_026990615.1 Spirochaetota bacterium | reverse complement strand
GGGAAGAATAACGGTACGGCTATAGCTATTGCCGTGCTGGCCTTTAGTCCCCTTGTAGCTATACCTGCGGCTACACTACCGTTATTTCAGATAATTTTTTTAATCGGTTATCTGTATATGGTGCCGTGGGTAAAGAAATATTTTGGACAAAAGAGATAGGAGAGTATTATGTTTTCAAAAATATTGTATCCAACAGATTTTTCAAAAGTTGCAGGTAGAGCTATTAATTATATAAAAAAACTGAAGGATGCTGGAGCGGAGGAGGTAATCATCCTCCATGTAATAGAAGACTATGACCTTGAGCTTATGGTAACGGCATGTGAGTGGAAAGAGGGTAAAGTGGATGAGTGCATCGAAAAAGTTAAAGACGATCTTGAGAAACAGTCATTAGAAAAAATGGTGGAAATAGGAGAGGAACTGGGGATGAATTTTAAATCCCTGGTTGTTAGAGGGAAACCTTTTCATCAGATTGTAAGAATTGCTGAAAGAGAGCATGTTTCCTTGATTGTAATGGGTTCACATGGGAGAGGCGAGTTTGCGGAGCTCCTGGTTGGAAGTGTGACTGAGAATGTAATTAGACACACCAAAAAGCCTGTTTTGGTGGTTAGATAACCGTAAAGGTAAGTATAAAAATCAGGCTTCAATTTTTACTGTATCTATTTTTTTATTCATACCAAGACGTAAAAGGGGACGCGTATGAAGAGACTTGTAGAAAGGTTCAACCCAGCATGGGGTGCTGCGGTAATGGGTACAGGAATAACGAGTATAGTGAGTTATATTGTGGGGGGAATATTTAAATGGCTGGCAATAGTTCTTTTTGCTGTTAACAGTATCTTCCTTATTTATTCTCTGATTCTATGGATCCTTATGTGGATTATAACTCCAAAAAAGATAAAACAGATTCTCAATAATCCTTCATCAATTGTTTTTATACCAACTGTACCCATTGGTGTCATTGTTTATGTAAGTAATGTTATGACTTTAAAACAAAGCATTCTCCAAAATATAGATCCAGTATTGTTGACTTATGCGTGGTTTATATCCAGCATAGTTATCTTTATTTTGAGTGTCCATTTCTTCTACAAGATGTTTTCAAATCCGGATATTGAAATTCAACATTCAACCTATGGATGGCTTATACCTCCGGTTGCACTGCTTGTTATACCCCTTGGAGGGGTAAAGTTTCTGGGTTACTATCCCGAATGGGGAATAAATTTCCTAATTATATTTAGTCTTATAGGAGGTGGTGCGGGTTTGTTTGCATATCTGTTTGTTAATGCAGCTGTTACCCATAGATACTTCTTTCATGAGCTGCCAATTAAACATATGACACCGACAATATGGATAGGACTCGGACCTATAGGAGCGATTGTTGTTGTTTTTATTGGTTATGCGAAGATGTTTGCAGAGTTTCAGCCAGTTTCTAATTTCGGCCATTTTTCTATTCCCTTTGCGATGCTGTTCTGGGGATTTGGTGTCCTGTGGTATTTTGTTGCACTGTTACTGACTCTCCATAATACCTTTTTTGAAGAAATTCCCTACAGCATGGGCTGGTGGGCATTTACATTTCCTCTCGGTATCTTTACTCTTTCGACTTATTCTGTTTACAGGATAATGGATAAAAGCAGATTTGTTTTAGTGTTGTTCTATCTATTTTTTGTAACCCTGCTGTTTTTCTGGGCTCTTACCTTCTACAGAACATTTAAGTATCATTTATGGGAGCCTAAAGATAAAGACATTGTCGAAAAGAATAAAATAAAAGTTTGATATATATATAAGCTTCAAAATACAAGGGAGCTATAAAAAATAGGGGGTATTTTTACTGCTGTTACCTGTTAACATTACCTCTGAATTTAAACTGCTGTGAAAATGCATGGTGAACCAGAGTAGATTTTTACGCTGTTACAACCATGCAGGTACCATCTTTATGGATATTAATCAGATAAAATCAAAAAAACAGTATAGGTTACTTGAAAATTATTCCAAATGAGGAATATTCTTCAGAAAAGGTATGGTTTAATACGATAATAAAAATAAAAATGGTATTAAATAGGGCAAAATGTATGAATATTAAAACAGGATTCAGGTACATTCTCGCTGTTATTGTAATCTTGAGCATTATAGGTATCTCCTCCAGTTTAGTCTATGGGCAGCAAAAGGTGGTTGATGCCCTCTATAAAAATGGTCTTAAGAAGTATATACTTGGTGAATACAAAGAGGCTATAGATGATTTTGAAAGTGCATTGAAGCTTGACCCGAAAAATATAAAAGTTCAGAACATGTATTTTACTGCCCTTGTTAAGATGGGAAATATCGAATACAGCAAAGGTAATCTTGAAGAAGCCAAGATTTACTATGAAAAGGCACTAAAGGTATCACAGGGAAATGAAGATGTAAAGGCGAAGTTAAAAGAGATTACGGCTCTCCTTGAA
>JALXDB010000074.1 GCA_026990615.1 Spirochaetota bacterium | reverse complement strand
CTTTCATAGAAACCTTTTAAGCCATCCTCCCCTTTCTGGTTGTACAGCCTGTAAAGTTTATACAGTGTTTCAGAGACATCCTCAAGGTCAGCTCTCCTAATATTTGCCCCCGTATCATCTTCAGGCATTACAGATCTACATACTATACCGCCTCCATCAACGATTTCTCCGGGGCCCTGAACCTGGTGTGTTACAACTGGAGTACCGCAGGCCATTGCTTCAATGACAGGGATGCCAAATCCCTCCCATTCCGCAAGGTGTAGATAAAGGTCCATAATATTGTACAGTTCGGCCACACCCTGTGGTTCCATGTCTCCTGTCAGAATTACTGCATACTTATCAATCCCATTTCTTTTTAAAAGATCGATAACATTAAACCCGGCTATAGAATCAGTCCGGTCCGTTTTTATCAAAAGCCTGACATTGGCAGGGTTTCCAGCTTTATTCAGGAATTTTCTGAATGATAGAACAATATCATCAAACCTCTTTCTCAGGCTATTTTTGCCTACTGTACCAATCACAAAATTTTCATCAAGGCCTAATTTACTTTTTATTTTGTGCCTTATATTTTTATTTCTTATTGGATAAAAGATACCTGTATCAACCGCATGGGGAATAGGGTCTTCCATATTTTTCACACCGGCCATTCTGCAGAACCTTCCGGTAGTTTCAGTAAGAGGAACAAAAATCAAGCCCTCTGGCAGGTTTGATATATCGGGAACTCTGGAAAATTGAGCCCATAAAAACATCTTGTAATTTTTCTTTTTTCTACTTAGGCTATCATCCACGGTATTTCTTAAGAAATCAAATTGATCAAGGTATCCCAACATTATAATTGCTGAAATCTCAGGGTTTGAAAAAAGAGATTCTATATCTTCAGATTTATAATCGATGTATACGACACCATACCTTTTACCGAATTCATAAACTCTATTTATCTCAGAAATGGGTGAAATCAGGGTGGTATTGTATCCTCTGCTTAAAAAACCTCTTTTTAAAATATTAAGCTGGCAGAAAAACGAACTGTAATCCTTAAGAGGTATTCCGCTTACAAGCATTATCTCCTTCATTTAATCCCTGTTAAGCCTCCATTAAACCTGTATTGAACTTCTGTTGAAGCTCATTAATATTTTTTTATCGGCTTCCGGCAAAATCCAAAATATCTCAAAATACCGGGCTAAAACTCCCAGACTGTTTTCATATTACAGAGATTTTTTCCATCATTACATCTTTCTATTTTATGATAAAAATTGTATTCATCGTCTGCTGAAGCAGTGTAAATAGCCAGTTTATCATCAAGAACTGCCTCTGAATTGTAAAAAACCGTAAGCTCCTTCAATTCACCTTTCTTTCTGACTTCGTTACGAAAATTATCAAGAAGTTTCTCTATATATTTCATGCTGGTTAGATGACTGTTTATATCTATATCGCTGAAGTAGACTTCACTTTTCCCCGTTTCAACATAATTTAAGTCCCTATCGTCAAAATCAGGTTTTATTATAAACTCTTCAATGGCCCTTATTTCCGGTAAAAGCTTCATTTTATTTATATAGTTATTAACCCTCACAGGTCTTCGTCTAAGAGTATCAACAATTAACCAGCTGCTTGTAGATAGGGCAATAACATCTCCATTCATGTTTACAACAACAAAATCCCTCACAGCGAAGAGACCTTTAACAGTTACAGGCCATGTATACACCCTGATGGTTTCTTTCCATACTGGAAGATCTAAAATCTTAATCTTGATTCGTGACAGCATCCATGTCTTATCCATTTTTAATAGATCTTTAATATCCACCGATGCTGTTGCAGCGTGGTGAGAAGCAGTCTCCTGCAGCAAGAAACTCAGCACTACAGGATTCAGTCTGCCCTTAAAATCTACCTCGTAGGTTCTTACAGTGTATTCTTTATAAAAAACACTATCATGATCCACGATTTCTTTAATATTCATATTTTATTCCATTAAGAAATCAGTTTGTTTATGTCTGTAAATAGATTTTAGATAAATAGAACTCAAATTCGTTAAATTATCGTGCTATGCCATACTCTCATTTTAAGTCATGACCAATGATTCGTAGCGGGAAATTGATAACCGCAGAATCTCATATTGACACGCTCACTTATAATATTTGCCATGAAACGAATGGCTAGTATACAGATATTTATTTAATAAACTCGGGTCTGTATTTTAAGCTCAACTTACACGCCATATTCACAGCTTCAATCATGCTAACAGGATTTGCAATCCCCTTCCAGGCAATATCAAAGCCTGTACCGTGGTCTACAGATGTTCTTATAAAAGGTAGACCCAGGGTAACGCTGACAGTCCTGTAAAAATCGTAAGTCTTCGCCGCTATATGCCCCTGGTCATGGTAGAGGGAAACAACAGCATCGTACTTTCCCTCAAGACACTGATGAAAAACAGAATCGGCCG
>JALXDB010000073.1 GCA_026990615.1 Spirochaetota bacterium | reverse complement strand
ACAGGGAGGAATCCTTTATTACATATGCCAGTTCTTCAAGGGTTTCCAGATCCTCCATTGTACCTTTGCCCTCTGTTATCTTCTCCAGGATTTTGTACAGCTGGTAGGTTCCCTCCCTGCATGGTGTGCATTTCCCGCATGATTCCTCTACCAGGAAGCTCAGAAAATACTTAGCCACATCAACCATGCATGTATCTTCATCCATTACTATCATTCCGCCCGAACCCATCATAGATCCAACTTTTGTAAGTTCGTCGAAATCTACAGGCATATCAAGATATGCCTCTGGAATGCACCCACCTGAAGGCCCTCCAGTTTGAACAGCCTTGAACTTTTTACCGTTAGGTATTCCTCCTCCTACATCGAATATCATCTCTCTCAGGGTGATCCCCATTGGAACTTCAACCAGACCGTTGTACTTTATATTGCCTACCAGAGAAAAAACTTTTGTTCCTTTACTTCCCTCTGTTCCGATTTTTGTGTACTCTTCAACGCCCATTTCTATAATTCTTGGAACGTTGGCCCATGTTTCAACATTGTTTAGAACAGTGGGCTTTCCTCTTAGACCTGATACAACAGTATGGATATGTTTTGTTCTGGGTTCTCCAACCTTGCCTTCGATCGAGAGCATCAGGGCTGTTGATTCACCACATACAAAGGCTCCTCCACCCCTGTTTATCTTTATATCAAACGAAAAATCTGTTTCAAATATGTTATTTCCAAGCAGACCGAACTCTCTTGCTGTTTCAATTGCCCTCTGCAGGGTGTAAACTGCAAGCGGATATTCTGCTCTTACGTATATGTATCCTTCAGAGCTACCTATAGCATAAGCCCCGATGCACATACCCTCAAGAACACTAAAAGGATCACCTTCAAGCACTGCCCTGTCCATATATGCACCTGGATCACCTTCATCGGCGTTACATATTACGTACTTGGGGAAATTATCGACCTTTCTGCAGGAGCTCCACTTTATACCTGTGGGGAAACCACCACCGCCCCTTCCCCTCAATCCAGATTCCTTTATTATTTCTATAACATCTTCCGGGCTGTATTCATGTAAAACCCTGTAAAGTGAATAGTAACCTCCTCTTGCAATATACTCTTCTATATTAAAAGGATTTATGATGCCCGTATTGCGTAAAACAATCTTTCTCTGTTTTTTAAAAAACTGGCTTTTTTCTATGGGAATCGCATTCTTGTCCGGTATTTTGCTTACCTTTTCAGCAGGGATATTTTCTCCAAGGTATTCACTGTCGAGAACACCAAGTATTTCATCCGGAGAAATAGATCCCGTTAATGCGGATTCTGCTATTTTTGATGCTGTGTCTTCCGATACATTGTAGTAGACTACGGGCTTATATCCCGGTATGTACAGGTTAACCATGGGTTCAAGCTGGCATAACCCTATACAGCCAGTTGAATCTACTATTACATCGTTTTCTTTACCCTTTTCCTGAAAGTTCTGGTTGATGACTCTGTAGATATCTTCTGCACCCGATGCCCTTCCGCATGTAGCCATCTGGACTGAAATCTTTGGCCTGTCGGGAAATAATTTTTTTATTCCCTCTTCTTTTAGTTTATTTAAATCGTTAATATTCTTTATTTTAATGGATGTTACGGGCATCAGCTCTCCCTCTAATGTTTAATTAATTCTATTTTTTTAAACTTTTTATGATACCCTCTATATTTTCAGGCTTAAGATTACCGTATACTCTCCCACTAATGCTTATAACAGGAGCCAGACTGCAGCATCCAAGACATCTTACCGTTTCCACTGAGAATAAACCATCTTTTGTAACCTCGTGCTCTTCAACATTTAGTATACTCTTCAACTCTTCAAGCAGCACCGGAGCCCCTTTTATGTGGCATGCGGTTCCCATGCATACTTGAATTACGTATTTCCCCTTAGGTTGCAATGAGAATGCGTTGTAAAATGTTGCAACTGCAAATACCTGCGTCAGAGGTACTTTCAACTGTTCGGATACGTATTTCAGGGATTCTTCAGGAAGATAATGGTACTTCTCCTGAATTTCTTGGAGCACCGCTATTAACGATTCTGATGATTTTTCATACCTGTTCAGAATTTCGTTTACGTCAGATACTACTTCTATCACTTGCTGCTTCTCCTTCCTTTAAAGCAACTTTGAATCTTTTTACATATTCGGTCCTTCTCATGGCTGTAAACTCTTCGACCGTTATATATCTTATCGCCCCTGTAATACAGGCCTCTGCACATGCAGGTATCTGGCCTTCGGTCAGCCTTTCAAAACACAGGTCACATTTTATTAAAGTTCTTCCATCTGTATCGATTCTTATAACACCGAAGGGGCATACAAGTATACATGAATGGCATCCTATACATTTTTCGTTGTTTAAGACGACCGGACCTCCCGATGTTGGCCGTGATATAGCCCCCGTTGGACATACTGTAATAC
>JALXDB010000072.1 GCA_026990615.1 Spirochaetota bacterium | reverse complement strand
ACAATAGTATTACTCTGTGACTAAAACAACAGGGATAATTCAAGATTTTAGAAGTTTCTTATAGCTGCTAAGGCAGGCTTTTATACTCGAAAAAGCTGGTATAATCATTGGGGTACTTTTTTTGTAGGTCAAATAATCCTCTCCAAAGATTTTCGGGAAAAAATATATATCCTGAATGAGGGCATAGAGAAAATCCATCCCACCCCAGACAGGAATAGCCCATAATAAACTCCTTGCCCCTGTGGCAAAATATAGAGAGATGAGCATCAGTACATACCAGATAATGCCCGGATGCCGGCACATTGCATAGGTTCCCGTACTTACAAGTCCGCTATCGCCGGTTGCATACCCGAGCTTTTTTAAAATGTACAGCTCTATAAATACAGAGTATAGGAGAAGCATGAAAAACAGTATCGAAAAAAGCCACCCGGCCGATTTTAAGAATAAGGAATAATTAATTCTATCGGAGAAATAGATCGCAAGAACATGAAAAAAGCTTAACGAGGTTAGCCCGAATATCCAGGTTAATATTTTCGGAAGCCTTAATTTTTTTATATCAAAATAATCAACCCAGAATAGAATCAGAAATGAAGCAGCACCACCAGCAATTATGTAAATTTGATTGTGCAAAAAGACACCACCACCCCGGAACAGTAATCAAAATCTTTAATTAAGTCGAACCCCGCTTAATCAATTCCGGTTAATTTAACAAGTTATATTGGCTTTAATTAACCCTATCCAATCCTTTATACTTCAAACCAGATTAATTTCGGATACCTCGATAATTTATAATCAGTCACGCCCTCTTTTATATCTACATAAGATTAGAGCAGCATTTAAATATTGCTGCTTCGTGCAACCAGACTTTCAATCTAATAGTTCAGAGTCTCCCTGATATTCCTGAGAATTCTTTCCACAGAAGGAATATTTTCAAGCTCTAAAGGTCTTGCCATCGGCGGTGGCACATCGTAAGCTGCAACAACTTTTACTGGAGCCTTTAAATTTTTAAATGAATGAAGCTGTATCTCATGGGAAATGTGGCTTGCGAAGCTCCCCGTATAGGGTGCCTGATTTACAACCACAGCCCTACCCGTTTTATTAACCGACTTTGCGATTGTTTCAATATCAAGAGGTACAAGAGTTCGGGGATCCACAACCTCAACGGATACACCATCCTCTTTTTCAAGAATCTCAGCTGCAGCAAGAACATTCTTTATAATATTGGAGTAGGTGACAACTGTTATATCCTTCCCCTCCCGTGCTATTCTTGCCTGTCCGAATGGTATCGTATAATCAACACCCTCGGGGACCTTCCCCTTATCCACATAGAGCATCTGGTGTTCGATAAAAAGCACAGGATTATCATCTCTGATCGCCGTTTTCAAAAGCCCTTTTACATCGTAGGCAGTGGAGGGTATCACAACTTTGATGCCCGGGAAATGGGCAACAACAGCTTCAAGACTCTGGGAATGCTGTCCGGCATATCCCTTTCCACCTCCGATGGTTGTTCTGATAACCATTGGAATGGTCATTTTACCGCCAAACATATACCTCGCCTTGGCTGCCTGATTCCCAAGCTGGTCCATTGCGAGAAGTATAAAATCAATGTACATAATTTCAACAACGGGCCTCAATCCAACCATTGCGGCTCCAATTGCTGTGCCCACTATTGCAGCCTCTGATATAGGTGTATTGAAAATTCTCTCCCTGCCGAATACATCCAGTAAACCAAGGGTTACCTGATAGGCTCCCCCATAGTCCGCAACATCTTCTCCATAGACTATGACCCTCTTATCCCTGATCATCTCTTCTGTCAGAGCCTCAGCTACGGCATGCCTGAAAAGCATCTTCCCTTCGCTGTCCCTTGTATACTTTCTCGGCTTCTTCAGAAGATTCTTGGTTTTATACTCATCGCCTATGTTATCACTGGTTGTATCCGCATACAGCCCCCTGTATATATCCTTTGGATCGGGGTCTGTTCCCCTGGCTGCCATTACAGTTATCTCTTCTATCTTCTTTCTTGCAAGTTCATTCTCCCGGTTTGCATCATCCTCCGATATTATACCGAGTTCTACAAGCTCATTCCTCAACCTGTTAATTGGATCTTCATTCTTCCATGCCTCTTTTTCCTCTTCAGTTCTATAAGCAACACCCTTGTCCTTATAGTTGTGTCCTAAAAACCGGTAGGTCATGCTCTCAAGAAGTACCGGCCCTTCTCCATTAAGAAGCATCTCCCTAACCCTCTTCATAGCTTCACGGACCGTTAAAACATTCATTCCCCATATTGTTTCTGCATGCATATTGACCTTGTTGTATCCAGCACCCCTCTGGGATAGATGATCCACACCGGTTACTTCTCCCCTCTGCTGTCCGGTCATTCCGTACTGGTTGTTTTCCACGTAGTAAACTATAGGTAATCCTTTTTTCCACTGTCCCTGTGTCGACC
>JALXDB010000071.1 GCA_026990615.1 Spirochaetota bacterium | reverse complement strand
ATCTTTATCTTCTATTATCTCACAGGTGCCGTCGAATAAGACTCCTTCTTCAATTACTATTCTTGGTGTTATAATATTACCAATCAAGACACCCGTCGATAATAGAATAATCCTTTCAGTGGCAAAGATATCTCCCTTTACCCTTCCTCCTATAACAACTGTCCCTGCAAAAATTTTACACACAGCAACGCCACTCTTTCCGATTAAAACCTTACCCTTCGTCCTAACCTTACCAAAAAACTCTCCATCTATTCTTAACAGGCCATTCAAGTCAAATTCACCTGCCAGTCTTGTACCTTCACCTATAATACTGTTTACAAATGAATCTTCTCTATAATCAAAGTTATCTGCCATTTTAAAACTTTCTCTATTTTCGGTGTTAATACTTCGTTGATACTTAATTCTGAATATAACAGTCTGCAGTAATAAAATATAGTAAAAAACAGTCTATCGTAAAGAATTTGTAATATATTTACAGAAAGAATCTACTATTAAAAAATCACCATTAAAAAATTTACATCAAAAAATTTTATTGATGAACTATAAAACAAATCGGGTTCTCTTAAAACTATATTGCTGTGAAGAAAAGAGACAAGTACAAAAATCAAATAAATTAAAATTCTGTAGTCATGAATATCATGGGATCGACAGCTTTTGTTCCTATTCTAACCTCATAGTGCAGGTGAAACCCCGTTGCTCTGCCAGTTCTGCCAAGAAAACCAATTATATCCCCCTTTTTCACCTTCTTTCCCTCGTAGACTGCAATACTGGAAAGATGAGCATAGAGGGTTTGAAATCCGTATTCGTGCTGTATCTGTACAGTTCTGCCGTATCCCCCCTTCATCCCGGCAAAGACAACAACACCATCAGCAGTTGCCCTGATCGGGGCCCCGGGCCACCAGGCTATATCAACTCCCTGATGCATGGCCAGCTTACCGGTAAAAGGCGACCTTCTCATACCAAAAGGAGACGTAATAAAGCCACCTCCAATAATTGGCCAATTGTTCGGTATTTTTTGTATAATCTCCTGCCTCGCTGCCAAAAACTTTTGAAAATTCTGTAATACCCTCCTGCTTGAAATTATATCTGCATTTATCCTTTTGATTGTTTCCAGTTCTGATGAATAGTCGTTTCTATTTTTTAAACCCATAATCTCTGGGATTTTATTTACTTCTGTTTCAAGTCCGCCTATACCGAATATATTCTCTGACTGACCTGACCCTAGAAGCTTTATGATACTTTTTATACTTTTTTTATACTCAGCAACAGAGTTATTAAGAGCTTTAACAGCTTCTCTCATCTCCTGAAGAGTCTTTATGTTCCCCTTCTGGGCTTGAATTAGCTTTTCCATTTCATTTTTGGTAAGGGTGTACTTCGATGTTGCAATAAAAAAAGCAGCAATAACTCCTACGAGAATCACAACAAGGAACGAAACGGTAAAAATGGATATCTGAAAATTAAATATCTTCTTTTCAGAATGAGGAATAAGCATTACGGTGAGCTTTTCCTTGCCCTTCTGAACGAATCTCTTGTAAAAATATATGAGATGTTTTCCTAGATGTGATAGGTGGGAGTGAAGAAATTGAAAAAAACGTTTCTCAAGCTTCTTGTAATCAGACACAGATTTCTCCACCTGCAGGGATTGGATTTATAAATAATACCATACAATAATAAAAAGTCAACTATTATTTTCTTATATCATTAATTATTTATAAAAGATAAAAATAAACTATTAAGGATCTTAAATAACTTTCAACTGATCCGTATTTTCCATATATTAATATTATAATAAATTACTCAGAATAAAACAAAATGGATACTCAAATGTTCTTCGATTCGCACTGCCATCTTCTGCTCATTAAAGAAAAACAGAGCGACATAGAATTGATAATGAAAAGGGCAATAGAAAAAAATATCCACTACCTTATAGATGTATCGGTAGGACTTGAAGATTTTTTTAAGAGAATCTCATTAATCAGGTATATAACAGGAATATTTGATATAAAAATAGCCGCTTCTGCGGGCATACCTCCCTATTTTGCAGATAAAAGAAGGAAAAATGATTTGCAGGAACTCGAAATTCAGATTGATAAAGGTAATAATATTGTTGCCGTTGGTGAGATAGGCCTGGATTATTTCTACAACTACGGAACACACGAACAGCAGATTTCTCTCTTCAGAGAACAGATAGAAATAGCAAACCAGTTTGGTCTTCCGGTAATTATCCATACAAGAGATGCTGATGCTGACCTTATAAAAACACTGAAAGAAAATAAACCCAAAAAAGGTGGTGTTATACACTGCTTCTCATCAGATTTTAACACAGCAAAAAAACTCATAGACCTGGGATTTTCTATATCATTCGCCGGGAATGTTACATACAAAAAATCGCAAAATATTCAAGAGGCCGCGGCCAGGATACCAATTCAGAAAATGTTAATAGAAACAGATTC
>JALXDB010000070.1 GCA_026990615.1 Spirochaetota bacterium | reverse complement strand
CGATCCCTTCCCATTTTCTTTTCAAATACCAGAACGACTCAACCACACCTTCAACAACACAGAAAGTTCCTTTAAAATTGAAAGATTTTATCATTGACCAGGCCGTAACCACCAGTAGTACTATCAGTACAGTGGTAAGCAGATGAGAGCTGAAGTAATGGGCAATAATTCCACCCAGAAAGGCGCCGGCCATTGTTGGTACTTCAAGAATAATACCAAAGTACCAATCCACCCTCTTGGACCTTCTAAAAATCAGAGTAGCTGAAAGTGAGGTTGCCATAATCAGAATGAACGATGTAACGGAAGCGTTGTTGAAGGGCACACCGAACCAGAGCTGGAAGGGGGTGTAGAGTACACCACCGCCAATCCCGAACAGTGAAGCTATAAAAGATGCAAAAAACAGAGCTATTGATAGATACAGTATCATACACCAATTCCGCAATCTTTTTGCATCAATAATAGTAAATTATACAACTGTAAACCAGAAAAAAATAATTCGAAGAAGAGAGAATTAATAGAGGGTAAGCAAAATTCCGCTCCCAAACAGTACCAGACCTACAAATACACGAAAAAGATTGTCAGGGATTTTCAGGTATACAAGCCTGCCGAAAAGCATTCCCATCAGGGAAGCCGGAAGCATTATTCCCGTTATCCTCAATACATCAATCCCGATCATATTTGAAAATATATAAGGACCCACCCTTACAATATCCAGAAAATAGAAATAGAATATCAGAGTAGCTCTAAGCATATTCTTTTTTTCAATCTGATTCTCAAGGTAGATAACGGTCGGAGGTCCGCCGATTCCGTACAATCCCGCAAGAACCCCCGCGAGAGCTCCAATCAGGTATGTAATAAAAAACGGCCACTTTTTTCTCTTTAAAATGCTGGAAAGAATGTTAAGAATAAGAATTCTTACAGCAAAGATGGCTACAATCACTCCAAGTATCCGCTTCAGGATAACTGTTTCGTAACTTACCAGAATAAAAGCCCCAGCTATAATTCCGGCAAGGGATACCGGGACAAAGGATTTTATATACTTCCAGTCAACCTCTTTAAGAACCTCAATTGTAAAATACAGGGTGCTTACAATTTCAAGGATAGCTATAACCGGGACGACAATCCTGAGATCATATAAGAATAACAATAGAGGTGTTATAACAAGGGCAGATCCAAAGCCACTCACACCTCTGATAAAAAATCCAAAAAAAGAGATTAAGGACGCAAGAATGTACTTTGACACGGAAAACTCTAAATATCTTTATTTATAACCCCAGCTCCGGTGCTATTGACTTCATTGCTTCAAGAACATTACCTATATGTTCATCAAGCGGAACGCCTATTTCCTCAGCACCTTTTACTATATCATCCCTGCTAACAGCAGCTGCAAAGGCCTTATCCTTCATCTTTTTCTTTACAGACTTAACGGATACATCTTCTATCTTTTTTGACGGCCTGACAAGGGCTACAGCCACAATAAATCCGGTAAGTTCATCCACGGCAAACAGAGTTCTGGCTAGATTTGTTTCTCTCTTTACCCCTGTGTAGTCAGCATGACCAAGTATTGCCTGAATCCACTCATCGCTGACCCCTCTTTCTTTCAGTATTTCGGCTCCTCTGTATGGATGTTGATCGGGAAACATTTCGTAATCGAAATCATGTAGAAGGCCAACAATACCCCACTCATCGGGATTTTCACCAAATATTTCAGCATACTTTCTCATTGCTGCTTCTACCGCAAGGGCATGCTTTATAAGATTTTCCTTTTTCGTATATTCCTTAAGCAGTTCAAAGGCCTGCTCCCTATTCATTTTCCCATCCATTTTTACCTCCTGATTTTTATTCTGCTTCTGGCTTTTCAGCTAATTTTTACCTACCCTTCAAATATTACCGAGCCTACTACTATATCCTTGAGATGCGACATACTTACCACTGCATTCCTCACACCAAGTCTTTCGGCATGCCTTTTTGACCATCCGTACAACTTCAGGTAAGGTTTGCCAGAGGGTTCATGAAGAATTTCGATATCCTTGAAGTACACCCCCATTCTGTTTCCGGTTCCGAGGGCTTTCATTGTCGCCTCTTTTACAGCCCAGTATGCCGAATAAACTTCATATTTATTTTTTCTTCTGGAAATCAGGGTTATCTCGTTTTTCGTATAGATTCTCTCTATAAATCTTCTCCCAAATCTATCGATTGCCTTCTTAATTCTGGAGGTACTCATTATATCTATGCCATACCCCACAATCATACTGCCAACCCTCAAAAGTTTGCTCGATACAGTACAAAACTCTATCTCTGTATCCTGCCGGTTCTATTTCCCCTCATCACAGAAAGGATTTCATCTAACTTTAATAAAGGCAGATCACCAGGAATTGAATGCTTTAAACATGAAGCAGCGGTAGCAAATTCAAGCGCTTCTTTATCATCTTCAAAATGACTGTAACCGTAAATC
>JALXDB010000069.1 GCA_026990615.1 Spirochaetota bacterium | reverse complement strand
CCCATCAAAACAGTCGAATACTCGAGCTCTACTACGGATGCAGAACAAGAGCAGATCTCTACGACCACGAAATATTCACAGGTATTCTAAAAGAAGAAAGCAACTTTAAATATTACCCTGCTCTTATGGAACCAGACAACGAATGGAGGTCACACACAGGATATATACACGAAGTGATGAAAAAACATCTGACAGAATGTAAAAACAGTGAAGCCTACATCTGCGGGCCTCCACCGATGATCGAAGCAGTAATAAAAACCCTTATTGAATGTGGAATGGCGGAAGAAAGAATATTCTTTGACAAATTTTAACGAGCTTTGGATGATTTTTGATTAACAAAAATGAGGTATAAACAAAGGGGGTTAAGTAATGTCAAAAAAACTAATATATCTACCAATCATAGTTCTAATTGCAATTTTAGTGTTAATAACATCCGGATGCAAAGTGGGAAAAAATAAAGAGCTTAACCTTTACACATCCAGGGCAATTCTTACAAAGGAAACAAAAACCTGTATTGAATGCCATACAAAAAAACAACCATCTCTAATTAAATCCTGGCAAAAAAGTGCACATGCAGAATCGGGTGTGGGATGCTATGAATGCCATGGTGCGAATGAGAGCGATCCCGATGCATTTGAGCATTTCGGCTTTACTGTCGCAGTTATAGTATCGCCAAACGATTGCAGCAGATGCCACTCCACAGAAGCAGCTCAGTTTTTAGCTTCTCACCACGCTAAAGCCGGGGAAGTTCTCGGATCCCTTGACAACTACCTTGGAGAAGTTGTTGAGGGGATAAGTGCTTCTGTTTCTGGATGCCAGCAGTGCCACGGTTCAAAGGTTGAAGTGGATGAGAAAGGACATCTCAAGGCAGAAACATGGCCAAACTTCGGAATCGGCAGAATTAATCCTGACGGATCTTCGGGAGCCTGCTCGGCCTGTCATTCGAGGCATGATTTTACACTCGCTCAGGCCAGGTCCCCAGAAACCTGTGGAAAGTGCCATATGGGACCAGACCATCCGCAAAAAGAGGTATTTGAGGAGTCAAAACATGGAATTGCGTACAGGACTCACATAGAAGAGATGAACCTCGACAGCCCAACATGGGTTGTTGGAAGAGACTACAGCGCTGCTCCCACATGTGCAACATGCCATGCTGGGGCAACTGAAAATCAATCAAGAACTCACGATCCAGGAACAAGATTATCCTGGAATATCAGAGCTCCTATATCCTTCAAAACTGAAAATTCAAAACAGAAAAGGCTTGCGATGAAGGATGTTTGTCTGACATGCCACAATCCAAACTATGTTGACAACTTCTACAAGCAGTACGACAGTGGTGTGGAGTTATACAATGAGAAGTTTGCAAAGCCTGCAAAATTGATAATGGATAGGCTTAAAAAGGCCGGGAAAGTCGATCCAACCCCGTTCAATGAAAAAATTGAATGGACCTACTTTGAATTATGGCACCACGAAGGAAGAAGGGCAAGAAACGGACTTGCCATGCTAGGCCCCGACTATACTCAGTGGCATGGATTCTATGACATAGCTGAAAAGTTCTATATAGAGCTTGTAAAAGAAGCCGAGGAGTTATTGCCCGGAGTAACAAAAGATATACTGGCCAGGACCGAACATAAATGGCTGGAGGGAAAGATGACTGCCGAAGAGCGTAAGAAAGTCATTGATTATTATTCAAAAAGATACGGTGATAAAGGAGAGGATTAAAGAGGTGTTTGTTTCAGGATAAACCTGAATTCAGGATAAACCTGAAAATATATGGTAAAAATCAATACAGTAAAAATCAGTTTGGGGAAAATCAATCCAGTATAAAACCATGGGGAAATTCCAGAAAATATTGCATAGAATGTACACCGCGCTTAAATCCATCCACCTTGCTCTTATACTAATCGGCTATCTTATTATAACATCAATATTTGCAACATTAATTCCACAGGGGAAAAGCATAGAATTCTACAGTCAAACATATTCCAAACCCGTATTCTTTCTCATTACAAAAACAGGTTTCGACAGCTACTTCAGGTCATTAATGTTCCTCATCCCCCTTGGAATATTTACGCTAAACCTCTTTACGTGCACAGTCACAAGAATTGTTTCAAGGCTAAAAAGAAGAATGAGATTCAGGCCGGGAGCGGATATAATTCATATAGGTTTGCTGATATTCATATTTTCCGGTATGATAACGCTTTTTAACAGAAAAGAGGGTTCTGTTTTTCTCTCACCGGGAGATTCTGTGAAACTTCCCAACGGTTACGAACTAAAATTGGAATCATTTATCTACAAAACTTACGATTACATAAGGCCACGACTCTGGGAGTCCAGAATCAGTATAAACAACTCCTCAATACAGAGTATAACGGTAAACAAACCTCTCAAACTTGGTAAATTAAATATATTTCAGCAGAGCTACAAAGATAAATCCATGGTTACAGTACTGGGCC
>JALXDB010000068.1 GCA_026990615.1 Spirochaetota bacterium | reverse complement strand
GACGATTGAGAGGTCCGGATAAAGTCGTGGATTCTGCGCCCTCGAACATTGGATATGCCCGCGAAACTGCTGGGAGCAAAAAATCTGAAGCTAACAGTACTGCAGGTAATGGTGGTGCTGTCTCAGTAGCTGGTGGAAAGGGTGAACTTTTTGAAAAGATTGTTAAAACTCTGAGATTTAAGAGAAGGGCCCTTGCGGAGTTTCTGGATAAAGCCCACAGGTGTAGCTACGAGGGGGATAAAATAAGGATCTACTTTGACAGGTCGCAGAGGCTCGGTTATGAGCATGTAAACGAGGAACAGGCCCGAATGATACTCCTGAAAGAGGTGGAGGAGATCGTGGGCAAAAAGATACAGATTGATTTTGTTCTTGAAGATAACGGTAAGAAGGATGAAGCCCAGGATGAAGAGCTAACGCCGCAGGTGGAAAAGATATTACAAATATTTAAGGGTGAAATAATTTCTAATAAAGAAGATGGAGGGAGCTGATGGCCTTTAATATGAATTTTATAAAACAGGCTCAGGAATTACAGGAAAAGATTAAAAGGTTGCAGGAGGATCTGGTTAATAAGGTCGCAACCGGCAGTGCCGGGGGAGATATGGTTAAAGTAACGGTTAATGGGAAGCATGAGGTGATAGATGTTAAAATTGCGAAAGAGGTTGTTAATCCCGATGATGTACAGATGCTCGAGGACCTTGTAATTGCTGCTGTAAATGATGCTATGAGGAAGATAGAAGACGTAATTAAAGAAGAAATGGCTAAATTAACCGGAGGTATCAATATTCCGGGCCTGGAACTGCCCTTTTAGTATAAATGCCAAAGATAGAAAATTAATAAAAAAACGATAAAAAACAAGAGCATTTCAAATCTTATATCGGAATTCTCAAAACTGCCCGGAATAGGGAGAAAAACGGCCGAGAGGCTTGCATACTACATTATCAAAGAGGATGAATCAAAGGCAAGAAGACTGGCCGATGCAATTGTTCAGGTCAAGGAAAAAGTAGGATTCTGCAGGGTATGTTTTAATTATGCAGAGGATGATCTTTGCGATATATGTAAAGACCCGACAAGGGATAGAAAAACAATCTGTGTAGTTGAGGAGCCCAGGGATATCTGGGCAATTGAGGAGGCGGGCACATACAGGGGGTTGTACCATGTTCTGCAGGGGGTTATTTCACCTCTTGACGGAGTTAGCCCCGAAGATTTAAAGATAAGGGAGCTTATATCGAGGGTAGAATCCGGAGATATAAGTGAAATAATACTTGCAACATCCCCGACTGTAGAAGGCGATGCAACCGCGCTTTATATATCAAAATTGATTAAACCTCTTGGTATCAGAGTCACCAGAATTGCAAGCGGATTACCGGCAGGCGGAGAGCTTGAATATGCTGATTCGCTGACACTTGCCAAGGCTCTGCAGGGTAGACGGCCAATTTAGGGAAAGAGGTATGACAGGAAGAGATAGGGTTAACAGATCGATGAGGCACGAGCCTGTTGATAGGGTCCCCGTATTCTGCCAGCTTTCCCTGGGGCATTATATGATAAACACGCCCTATGAACCGTACAAAATATGGTTTGCCCCCGAAGTTTTTGCGAATTCACTGATAATGCTTGCGGAGAGATACAATTTCGATGGTATTCTGGTAAATCTCCCCGGAAGAACTCCCGATTGGGAGGACCATATTGAAAATATAGAGAGAAAAGGTGGCAAGACCATAATACACTGGGATGATGGCTCGTATTCTGAATGCCCTGACGATGATAATGTACACCATTTTAGAAGTGAGCCTCTGCCGAAGTTTGAAGATGTGGATCCCGATCTTCTCTTTTATATAGAACCACACGATGTAACAGGCGTCAAATATCCTTACTACTATGGTTTTGATACTACTATCCGCCCTCATGATGAAAGGTTTTTTCCGAATTATATTCTGGATACGTTGAAGCTTGTTGTTAAAAAAAACAGAGGTAAAAGGCACATCTCATCCGAGATATTTTCTCCCTTTACCCAGATTATGGAGCTTTTTGGCTACACCAATGCCCTTATAGCTCTGGTTGATGATCCCGTAAAATGCGAAAGGATACTGGAGAATCTTGCAAGAGGAGCCGCTACATGGGCCTTGCTGCAATCAACAACCGGTGTTGATGCAATACTTGTCTCCTCGGCTTTTGCTGGAGCAGGTTTTATTTCAAGGGAACATTACAAAAGATTTGTTCTGCCATTCGAAAGATACATAGTGGAGCAGGTCCATAGCAAAACAGATCTTCCAATCTATGTTCATACCTGTGGAGCCATAGGTGATAGAATAGACCTTATGGTAGAAGCGGGTTATGATGGTATTGATACAATGGATCCTCCTCCTCTTGGAAATACTGATATAGCAGAAGTTAAAAAGAGGTTCGGTAATGTGCTTTTTCTAAAGGGTAATCTGGACCCCGTTAATATTATGTTGAATGGTACA
>JALXDB010000067.1 GCA_026990615.1 Spirochaetota bacterium | reverse complement strand
CCTTACCATCTTTAACAACGACTCCTTTTCCTATCTCGTATTTGTAATCATCATTGAAAAGAACCGGCATTTTCGGGCTTCCTATCTTCACATATACGGGACCTTCATGCTCCACAATCGCATGGACCACCTTTTTTATTTCGACAGGGTCTCCCGGGGATATAACAACAACACCCGGTATCGTTCTTATAATAGCGACATCATCGAGAGAATGATGAGTTGGACCGAGATCAGAGTACGTGATGCCGGCGCACCTTCCAACAACCTTGACATTCTGCCTCATATAGCCGAGGTCGTTTCTGAACATCTCATAGGGTCTTGCCGTGACGAAAGGTGCAATTGCCGCAACAAAGGGGATTTTCCCAGTAGTTGCAAGTCCCGATGCAAATCCAATTACACCCTGCTCCATAATTCCGAACTCGAAATGCCTGTCGGGGAACTTCTCATGAAACGGGGCCATGCCGGACCCTTTTGAACTATCCGCCGATAGGGCAACAACCTGAGGATACTTCTCTCCGACTTCAAGCAACGCCTCTCCAAATGTTTTTCTTGGATCCTTGTATTCATACTCTGCCATGTTCAAGCCTCCTTTCAATCTCGTCAAGATCTTTTTCAGCCTGTTCTATCTCCTCCGGTGTTGCCTTCCAGTAGTGGTAGTTAACCTTGTCCTCGGCAAAGGAAAGCCCCTTAGATTTAATGGTGTTGGCAATTATCAGAGAGGGTTTGCCCTTCTCAAAAGGAATATCGGTGGCATTTGCCACAATTTCCCTCATATCGTGGCCGTTGATCTCCCTGACACTCCATCCGAATGCCTCCCACCTCTCCTTCAAAGGTTCATAGCTCATAACCTCAACTGTGGGGCCGCTGATCTGAAGCCTGTTTCTGTCGACAAAAACAAGCATGTTGTCTAGTTTATGGTGGCTGCACGCTGCGGCTGCTTCCCAGTTAGAACCCTCTGCCAGTTCTCCATCTCCCATAACCACATACACCTTTGAATCCAGGCCATCCATTCTCAGTCCCAGCGCCATTCCCCCTGCAATTGCAAGACCATGGCCCAAGGCTCCCGTGTTGGTTTCAACTCCCGGAATCTTATACATATCGGGGTGACCGGGCAATCTCGATTTTAATTTTCCGTAAGTGTCAAGTATAGATTTATCAAAAAATCCCTTTTCAGCCAGAGCTGCATAAAGTGCAAGGCACTTATGACCTGCAGATAGAACGAACCTGTCCCTCTCAGGCCACTTTGGATTTTTCGGATCCACCCTCATTATTTTAAAATACAGGGCTGTTATTATATCGGCGGATGACAGAGCCCCACCGACATGCCCCGCTTTTGAAGATTTTATCATCCTTAAAACGTTACGACGAACCTGAAGTGCTGCCTTCTCAAGTTCGTAAACTTCCTCATCGGTTAATTTATACATTGATTCCTCCTGATCTATTTGCAGTGCTCTTTTGCATACTCATATATTCTCTGAATCTTCGGTTCTGACCTTCCGCCTGGAGTGTATTCAGAGTTCATCCAAATAGTTACAAGAGTCTTGGCTAGTTCCGGACCAATTACCTGTGCTCCCATGGTCATAATGTTTGCATTGTTGCTCTTCCTTGATCTTTCTGTCGAGTATGCATCGGAACATAACGCAGCATATGCTCCTGGGACCTTATTTGCGGCGATGCTCATGCCGATACCCGTTCCGCAAAGGAGAATACCTCTATCATGTTTCCCGCTGGCGACAGCCTCTGCTACCCTGATTGCCACATTCGCATAGATCGGATCATCACTTCCGTAATCCTCAACTTCATATCCCAGACTTTTAAGATGATCAATTAAAATCATTTTTAAATCTTTTGCATTTGGATCACATCCAATAGCAACTGGTTTCATAGTCTTCCTCCTTATAAAGTTTTATATTTAGTTTAGAACAATTTAATATATTTTGTCAAAAAGTTAAAGTTTAAATGTCTATACAAGTAGAGGAAATTTAGATTGATCAACACCAGAATAGTGGTTCTGAAAACTGTTTTAGTCACGTGGATTCTTTGTGTTTTCACCTTTTACCTCACTCTAAACATCAATTTACTGGGTGCTGACGAGATAAAGGAGAAAACTAGGGAGAAAGAAAAGAGTAAAAATGAAATCGTAATTACAGTAAAAGGAATAAAAGTAATAGAAGGCAGTATAAAAATAGCTATTTATAATGATGAAAGAAGTTTTCCGAAAAGCGGTAGGGAGTATCTGACTTTCTCTGTTCCCGTAACATCAAAGACAGTCTCATGCAAAATTAAAAATTTGCCAGAGGGAATATACGCAATAGCTCTCTACCAGGATATCAACGGCAACAATATCTGTGATAAAAACCTTTTTGGTATACCTGTAGAGCCTTTTGGATTTTCAAACAACGCAAGGGTAAAACTCTCACCCCCAAAATTTTCAGAATGCTCATTCGATACAGTAAAAACCAAAATGATT
>JALXDB010000066.1 GCA_026990615.1 Spirochaetota bacterium | reverse complement strand
CTGTTTTCAACTCTCCACTGTTTTTCCCAATTTTCAAGAAGGCCCACGATCCTCGCCATCGCGTTCACCGGATTCGGTATCCCCTCGCCCATATAGGGCATACCGGCCCTTCCCTCTACAGTTATCCTTCCCAAAAAGGCTCCCATACTGGCCGGGCATACCTCCATTCTGCTCGGCTCACCTAATATTGCAAAATCCGCATTAAATCCCTTAACCCTTGAGGCTAGGGTGCCATTCCCGCCGGCATACTCCTCATCGACCAGGCTTTCAAATATCACATCGCCCCTTGGAGAATAACCAAGCTCCTTTAAGGTTCTTAAAGCCCAGAACATGGCCGTGAGCCCGCCTTTCATATCGGCCGTTCCTCTGCCGTACATTTTACTATCCATTACAACTGGGCTGTAGGGCGGAGTAATCTTCCATTTTTTGGGTTCCTCAGGGGCAACATCAATATGCCCGCTCAACAGTACCGACTTTCCACTGCCGCTTCCTTTCCATACAGCAACAACATTCTTTCTATCCCCAGAGTAATCCCTGCCTGAAAGCCAGTATCTGCTCCTTTTTGCCTCTTCTATCTCGTCAGGCCTGAAGGTTTCAATATTAAGGCCCAGACTCTCGAGTTCAGATACTATAAAATCCTGGGCTTTAGCCTCAAATCCCACAGGAGGCCTGTTTTCACTTGGAAATGAGACAAGCTTTTTTAACCATTCAATGATATCAGACTTCTTTTCATCTATATACCTTTTAATTAAATCTGTGTTAATGCTCAAAGTTCTATAACCTCCCTTCTATATGAGGTTAGCTCCTCTATTCCATCCTCGGTTACAAGTATTCCATCTTCATATCTCAAACCGTATCTTCCATCGCTCAGCCATATATCAATATTGAACACCATATTGGGCTTTACTAAAAAATCAGCATTCTTCGAAAGCCATAAATTTTCAACTTCCGAGCTTCCCGTTCCGTGAGCCGGTCCGTATAAAGTGTAATCCTCATACCCGTATCTGGAGAGCAAATTGTAGTACCCTTTGAAGATTTCGGATGCTTTAACACCCGGCCTTATACTGTCAAGTGCGTAATGAACAGCTTCAAGGGCAACCTTTGCAAGTTTCTTTGCCGGCTCTGGCATTTTCCCTATTGAAAAAGGCCTACACATATTACCGCAGTATCCTATGAATTTGGCACCGAATGTATACTGAATAAGCTCGTTTCTGCCGACAACCCTGTCTGTCGACCTCGCTAGACTCAACCTCGTACGGGGTCCAGAGCACACCCAGGCCGGATAACTCATACCCTCCGCTCCAAGCTCAAGCATCTTTATCCTTGCGGTAGCTTCAAGCTCCCATTCTCTCTTTTCCGGACCGGCCTGCTCAATTGCCGCCTTCATTGCCTCCTCTGTAATTCTGTATGCCTGTTTTATATACGGAAGTTCAACTTCCGATTTAATTGCCTGAACATTCAGCAAAAGCCTGTCTCCTCTTATGATTTTAGGAACAGGGTATAATTTCATCAGCTCATCATAAAGCTGCTTCGGAAAGATATTCCAGTTGCCCAGTGCTATAACACGGGGGGCTCTGCCGCACGCTTCCATTACTATGCTGTCCAGCCCTTCGCCCTCCACACCTACCACCCATTCGGGAGCTGATGTTTCCACAAGTGATGGGTCTATCCTTATGTTTTTTACCTTTGAAAATGATCTTGCAAACTCGTAAGATTCCGGTCCACCTGTAACCAGCACCGCCTCACCTTCTGCCGGAATCACAACGGCCGAAAAATCAAAAAAAGGCCAGAACCCCGTAAGATATCTGACCGATGCAGATTCGCACTCACTTGAATACCCGATAAAACATTCCACACCGCTTTTTACCATCTCCTGTTTCAGGCTTTCTATCCTTCGTTTAAACTCGCTTTCCGGTATTTCCTGAAAACGCATGCCTTCCTCCTTTTTTAAAAAACAAAAATAATAGTTTATTAATTACAGTAAATTACTAAGTACAATTATTTTACATATATTCAAACTATTTGTCAAATTATCCAGTACTTTATTTAGAATTCCAAAACGCCTGGCTGGTTTTCTATAACTGTTTTTATTGATATAATCACATGATATAAACACAGCCCTATAATATTTAAGCAGAATATCCCTACAGAGGACCTAAAAAACTCTATATGCTTTACTATCAAACATTTATTGAAAGCTTTTCCGGTTTTATATAAAAAGTTTATATAAAAAGAACCTGCTGCATAAACAATTTAAATCTTAATGGCAATTTTAGACTTTGCTTAAGACAAACATCTATTTAAACCACAGATCTGTTCATTAAAAATAATTTTAAATGATATAAGGTTAAATTAGTTTTCAGGCAGGGCCGGGCACTTTCCACCCCGAATTAATTAAACCAATACAGAGTTTGCGATTTAAAATCAAAAACTAATGTTATATTTTCAATACTATAAAAATAGCGTGTAACTCACTATACTTTTATATTTAAATTCGAATCAGGCCCATTTAATTACAATATGACTTCTATTTAACTATTATTTTACTTCGAGAATGGATAGTATTTCCCTTTTCTGTTCATTACTCAACTTTTTACTGTTGATCGTTACTTCCCTCACAATTCGCCTCAGAGTTCTACTCTTGTCCTTTGCAAGATGCTTAAGAATATCAAATGTACAGTTTTCATGTTTGGCGACAGCGATTCGAAGCTCCCTGTAGGGATGGTCCATATACTTTCTTAGTTCTTCAGGGGGGGTATAAGGAGAAAGGACAACAGAGAAATCATCTATATACCTCTTTGTCATCTCATCTATATCCTTTGGATGCAGAAAAATTTCGTTTCCATCTTTATCAATTATAGAGGCACTAGCAATATCTCCAGGAGTATAGTAGTAATCCGTGTTTCCAATTATTTCAGGGGGAGAAGTTACAAATCCATTTTCAGCATCGAGTTGCACTATCATTCCATCCTCTATTATCTCCCTCAAAGGAGTTTTTACCCAGTGGTCAAACCCAGTCATAATCGGTATGGATAAAAAGGACCTTGCAAAGTTTGCAATCTGGGCAAGCCTGCCACCCCTTTCGCTTATAATGCCCTTCAATCTTGAATCACTAAAAAATCTAATAAGACTCTCATTAAAAGTAGAAGTCAACAGTATATAATCCTCGGTTGTCTCGTTCGGTTCAATCTTCTCTTCGTATCTAACCTTTTCAATTATCTTGCCGGGAATAACCACCTCTCCTCTGATGGGTTCCCCTCTGTAGATTTTCTCCGATTTATTTACAATTCTCACCTCTCCTATATGGGCATCGAACTTAACCCATTTGCCGTCATAGGGCTCCAGAAGTCTCACAGCTTCTTCGTGAAGAAGCAATCCTATTCCCTTTGCATTTGTTATTATAGCACTATGGGACCCTCGCCCCCCGACCTCAACTATAAGCCCATTTATCTTATTCAAATCTATTATCACATCGGGGAGCAGCTCATGAACAACAACTATATCGTTTTCCTGAACGGTGCTTAAATCCCAGTAATTCTTTATAACATTCAAACGTCCGATTGTCGGAACGCTGCTGGATATAACACTGCCCTTTAAAATTGTTTCACCAGTAAAATAAGCTGCACTGTTTTTAATGTATGACTTATCGGATATGACATAAAAGTGAACATTTAAACCAAGTACACTCTTTGTGCCCATAAATATAGTTTTGTTGAAGAAATCAACCTTTCTAATCTCCTTCATACCATCTGCCAGCTGGGCGAGTTTTTCAAAGGACTTATTTGTCATAAATAACACTTCAAAGAGTTCCTCCTCTGAAATACAATGCTCGGACTCGCATATTCCCCTTTTATAAACCCTGTATATCAGGAAAAATCTATTTTTAACAATAATCCCTGTAAAGGTAATACCCCTAAAATATTCCGGAATGTTTGTCTCCATGGTACCAACGTACTCATCTTCCTTTAAATGGTAGGTTCCAAAATCGATTTTTTTGGGTTTTGGAACTACAAGTGTCCATGAATCTGAAGTGCTGTACTCCCTTATCCTCTCCCTTTTCAACTTATAAAAATAAAGTATCTTCTCCTTTATCAGTTCGTGAGGTCTCAACCAGTGGTAAGTAACGTTATAATACTCGATAGGTTTTTTTGTAAAGAAAGGATAGAACTGGTAGAGGTACTCGCTAAAAGCCCCCCTTTTCTTAAGGTAATCAACAACCCTCTCAAGAATAAAATACCTTAAATTATGGGGCTTAAAGTAGTAAAAGGGATCTTTGCCCTCATAAATGGCCTTTTTAATCTTTTCACTGAAAAAAGGATTGATCTCCTCCTGTTCAAATCTATCAGGATTTTTAGTGTATTCATCGGTTATAGCCGAGGCTATCCGGAAGATTATGCTGTACAGGTTCTCAAACTGCAGAATAAAATTCAGATCTCTTGCCTCATTTTTTGACAGTATCCTGATAGTTTTGAGCTTCTTCGAATAGGGATTGTATGTAAAAAGTGATATTCTACTTCCAAAGTAGTTATCATTTATATCGAAAACATCATGAACCTTTATTCCAATTCCAAATGCCGATATATACCTTCCGCTTATATTAAGAGTCTCATCTGTAACCATGCTTATTGGAGTTTCTGCATTTATATTAATTCCGTATCCTGTAGTTATTACAGTAAAACCGTCAATATGCTGCCTGATGGCCTCTCTCTCAATGGTAATTCCCCTTTTATTTCTGTGGAGTGCAGGTTTATCAGGATAAGGCCCCCTGTATTCATTTTTTTGTCCTATTTTATGAAACGTATCCGTCAAACCGCTGTTGTGGATTTCGATTAGATTATCAAGCTCCCGCTCATTTACCAGCTTTTTTACAGTTGCAAGGCTCTCAAACCCGTTAAAAACTATATTACCGCCCAGCAACTGGGGGATACCTGTTGGATCCGGATGCAATTTCCACTGCTTAACAACTTTAGAAGCAACGTCATTTCCATTTATCACAATATTAAGGGCATTGGATTCACAGTAGTTGCATATCGTATCCTGACTAAAAGAGAGTCTGACATTGTCAAGAAAATCCGGCATATTTCTAAGGGGTATCTTCAGATGATACCTTTTCATCAAAGATTCAATTCTGGATATTCTTGTCTCCATCAACTTTTTCACGAGATTAAAGGCATACTGGGGATTTCTGGAAAACATCTCGCGAAAATCGTTGCGCAGGTAGGATAGATCCCCCTTTGTCAGGGCCAGAAACTTATTGACCGTAGGGATAAACTCATCTGAAAGCAGGATATCCATTGCCTCTGTAAAATTATTTCTGCAGGCATTAAAAAACTCTTCTCTACCTATGAGCCGTGTGTCTTCCAGAAGGTAGTTCAATCTGTTCTTTACTACCTCAGGATTCAGATCAATTAAATAGTCGAGATACGATCGCCTCGGATACGTACTGAAGGAGAGCCTCATACCATTGATAACATCTTCCAGATTGTTTTTTATCAGGTTCTGATAGTTACTGTACAACTTTTCTATATACCCCACATCCAGAGACTCAATTATCTTCGCGAACTCCCTTATTTTATTTTTCATTATCAGCCTTGCCGAGATATTTTCCGATCTCTTGAAAAAATCATCCAGTATTGTGGGAGAAAGCATATCCAGGAGCTTCTTGGAATTGTCGTAACCAAGATTATCAACCGCATCTACAAGGTAAGAAAAATGACCGAAATGGTTAAGAATCTCAATTTCTGTTCTTTCATCCTTTATATACTCCCTTAAAAGTTTCCATGAATTTTCACGCGCGTAGCCCTGGCTTTCAAGGGTCTTGGTAATAATAGAAGCAGGAGCAAAACCCATATTTTTAAGGATAGTTTGAAAAACTATCTCGACAAGAATCTCGTAAATCTTTACATCACTCTGCCTTCCTTTAATAGCCCTTAAAAGAAAAAATACAGCTCTAATGTCAGTGTTGCTTACCTTGCTGTCTTTGAAGTAAATTTTACCGTTCTTTAATTCAATAACACGGTGCGTTGCAGGGTCTTCAATCAAATTAACGAAAGACCTGTACAATCCATGAGATCTTACCTCCGGATTTAAAATCTGGTTAACAGCATCCACAAAGGCATGAACACATGCCCCCATAATATCATACCCGGTAAATGATCCGACATAAGTCTGACCAGTTGATTTATCCACAAGCCTTATAATTACCTCTATAAGGCCCTCTACTGTAGGAGAAACCATCCTTATTTCAACCGCATTTCTCTCGCTCAACTCTATGTTTTCATGGGGAATTGCCTTGAGAGCTGCAGTGATGGCTGCATTTACAAGTCCCTTTATCTCATGGGCATGTCCGGTGTATTTCTCGCCTTTTTCCCTGATTGTAACCGAAGCGTTGTAGTAGCCCTCTTTAGAACCGGAGGCCATATTATAATTGACAAGTTCGATAACCGGCTTTTCTGTTCGCGGTCTTATATAAGAAAGCAAAAGATAGTAGTCTATTCCATTGTGGATGAAATTTGAAAGTTTATCCACGAATTCAGGATTTTTGATATCTTCTAATGTTATAGGTTGGTCAAGTTTAAACATAAACTAATTACCGCTTACCATTATATTTTAAACATAATATAAGTATATTTTTCTTTAACAAACATTATAATCAATATTTTTAATAGAGCTACTGGAAAAAATATTTAATTCTTTATTAATCAATTCTTTGACAAATAGTATGATTTATGTTATTGTTTATGGTAGTAGTTTATTATACATTTAAATATCTATACAATCAAATATCTATTTAAGGAGGAAGAGATGGCCCAGGAAACTTTGAACCCCTTTGAGATTGCTCAAAAGCAGCTGGACGAGGCCGCGGCCAAGTTGAATCTTGATGAGGCTACCCATGAACTTTTAAGATGGCCGATGAGAGAACTTCACGTTACAATTCCGGTAAAGATGGATGACGGTACTGTAAAGGTTTTTCATGGATTCAGAGTACAGTACAACGATGCAAGAGGACCCACGAAAGGCGGAATCAGATTTCATCCACTTGAAACTATCGATACAGTTAGAGCTCTTGCTGCATGGATGACCTGGAAATGCGCAGTTGTGGATATCCCACTTGGCGGTGGTAAAGGTGGAGTAATCTGCAATCCTAAAGAGATGTCAGAAGGAGAACTTGAGAGGTTGAGCCGCGGGTACATTGACGCCGTCGGAAGAATTTTAGGTCCAGAAAAGGATATTCCTGCTCCGGATGTTTATACTACCCCGCAGATAATGGCATGGATGGTTGATGAGTATAGCAAATTAAAAGGCTACAATGTTCCAGGAATGATAACGGGGAAACCTCTGGAACTGGGTGGATCCAAGGGAAGAGGAGATGCAACGGCCAGAGGAGCAATGTACGTTATAAGAGAGGCGGCAAAGGTACTAAACATCGACCTGAGCAATGCAACAATAGCAATTCAGGGCTTTGGTAACGCAGGCCAGTACGCAGCTCTTCTCGCAAAAGAACTTTACGGAATTAAAGTTGTAGCAGTTTCAGACTCGAAAGGCGGTCTTTACAATCCAGATGGCCTTGATCCACAGGCTCTTGTAGATTACAAACTTAAAAACGGAAGTCTTGCCAACTTCCCGAATGCGGAATCAATTACAAACAAGGAATTGCTTGAACTTGATGTAGATATTCTTGCTCCCTCGGCAATAGAAAACCAGATTACTTCTGAAAACGCTGGCAGGATAAAGGCAAAAATCGTTGCTGAGCTCGCAAATGGGCCTACCACTCCTGAGGCTGATGAAATATTATTCAAAAACAACGTATTCGTACTCCCCGATTTTCTGTGCAATGCCGGTGGAGTAACAGTATCGTACTTTGAGTATGTACAGAATCTTTACAACTTCTACTGGGAAGAGGAAGAGGTTCATAAGAGACTTGATACAAAGATGACCAAGGCCTTTAAAGATGTTTATGAAATGGCCAAGGAAAACAACGTGAACAACAGAATTGGTGCATATATGGTTGCCGTTTCCAGGGTAGCACAGGCAATGAAACTAAGAGGTTGGGTGTAAAACAAGGCAAGATAAAAGGCCTCTCGGATTGAGAGGCCTTTTTAATTTTCATTTTTAATTACCAAATAACAGCTTCAATTGGTTCAACATACCTTCGGATAAAACATGAGTTTTTAAATATTAATTCATAATGTATTACACGCCATTTTTATCGTATTGAAAACTTAAAATTATGTATTTTTTAAACTAAAATTCAAAATCAGGTATTGGCCTTACAAAAATAATTACAGACAAAATGAAAAGACATTTTAATCAGGTTAATGAGTTTCGCCTATCATTACAGGGTGTGTGCTCT